>NZ_JBGSQZ010000258.1:0-46949 GCF_041737865.1 Chamaesiphon sp. | reverse complement strand
GAGATTGCCATTGAAGCTGAGGATTGGAAACCTTTTGCACTGATGAGCGTGGCGTTGTTGGCGGAATTTTTACGAGACTGTGCTAGTCATGTCAATCTCAAACGCTTCTTGTCTTCTCCACGAGGAGCGAAAAAGCCGACTAACAAGAAGAAGTATGACCCCAAACGTCCGCATGTTGCTACTTTTCGGCTTCTCACTACTTAGTAGTTTAACTGTCACCTTAACAGGGGTAGGCTTTCAAGTCGGATTATACTCCGCTTTTATGCCCTTTGAGGCTGCACTAGTACAACAGCTCACCTTAACAGGGGTAGGCTTTAGGCTTTAGGCTGGGTAAGAAGGAGAAGGATAAAGGAAATATAATTAGTCTCCTAGTCCCCCCAGTCTCCCCGTCTCCCAGTCCCCCATCCTCTCATCTAGACGATCGAGACAAAAGTGGAGCCAGAGTGACACACTCAAAAATAGTCAGAAGGCTGGTAGCCGTGTGGTTGAGGGAAAATTAAGGAATGTAATGTTTTCCACTCAGGGTCAAAGGTGGATGGCAGATCGGGATTATGATGAGAGAAATTTGTAAAGTTTCGTAAGAAGAGAACTTTAAATATATGCCTATTCCATTATTAGAATACATTCCCTCGTCGCAAAATACCCGCGTCAAGGGCTATGAAGTGCCTGGGGACGAGCAGCCAAAAGTATTTTCTACCGATAACTTGCTATCCTCTGGTGAGATTAGCATTCTGATCGAAGCTGCTTATCGTCAGATTTTCTTTCATGCTTTCGCATCCGATCGTGAAAAGTTCTTGGAATCTCAACTACGGAGCGGACAAATCACCGTTCGTGACTTTATCCGAGGATTGTGCTTATCTAATACCTTTACTAACAGTTTCTACAACCTCAATAGCAACTATCGGTTCGCCGAACATTGCGTGCAGAAGGTGCTAGGACGCGACGTATACAACGAAGCTGAAAAAATCGCTTGGTCGATCGTTATTGCTACCAAAGGTCGCGCTGGCTTCATTAACGACCTACTCAACAGCGATGAGTATCTAGAAAACTTTGGTGACAGCATCGTCCCCTTCCAACGTCGTCGGGTGTTACCTTCAGGCGCAAGCGAACTACCCTTCAATATCAAATCTCCACGCTACGATGCCTACCACCGCCGCCAACTAGGATTCCCCAAAGCTTCCTGGCAAGCTGCTGTACGTGGGTACAAAGCTCAAGAGAAACAACCCAAAGCAGGCGATCCTTCACTATACCTATCAATGGCAAAAAGTTTAGGATCGGTTGGCAATCAGCCTCAATCAATCTCTGCTTACAACCTTGACTATCTAAAGCTAGTACCCCGTCGCTAAATTAGTGTAGGTGACTAGATTACTCAAGAGGCTTTCGATCTGTTGCTTTGCCTAATGGTTGAGCGACTCGATCGAAAGCCTCTTTTGTTGTCATAATTAACCCAAGTTGTTACTTACACTCAAAGTGGTTAAAACCACTCCTCGTGTCGCAAAGTCCGCGAAGGCGGACATTGCAACATTAGCCACGATTTCAATCGTAGGCATTCTCCAACTAGCAACTTACGATAATTAATAACGAGCGCGAATTAGATAAAATCTATCTTTACACAGATATTGATTCTACCGATGTCGGATTTAATAAAAATGCCGCTGAACGTTGCGCTGTAGCTTCAGAAACCTGAATCTGAACGAGTGAAATCGAACTATCTGTCAACAAGAAATCGCGGACAGTGACATTATCACCACTATTAAATGTCGTCTCATAAAATACCTCACGAATCCCTGCTGAGATGATTAGCTTCAGACAAGATAAGCAAGGTTCTAAAGTCACATAAATAATCCCCCCATTTGTAGAAATACCATGTTTAGCAGCTTGAGCGATCGCATTTGCTTCGGCATGGACAGATCTAGATGGTAGTGTTTTACTAGCATTACAAGCACTCAATTCAGGATAACAATATCCCTGCGTCGTACAATGTACAGAACCCGAAGGAGATCCATTATAACCCGTAGCAATTACCTGACGGTCTTTGACTATTACAGAACCAACCGGGAAGGCTAAACAGGTAGATCTAGTAGCGGTTAATTTCGCCAACATCATGAAATATTCGTCCCAAGTCGGACGCGAAGAAATATCGTACATTAGGGTTTAGGTATTAGGCTTTAAGTGGAGGGTGTGTTAGCGTTGCCGATAGCCTGCCGTAGACGCAGCGTAACGTACCAGAATTGTAGTAACAGAATTGTAGTGGCTCGACACGACTAAATCTGTGGGTAAAGCGATCGCCAAACAGATTACTAATTGTATTTTTCAGAGTTCTGAATGCCCACAGTTTTAGTCGTGTTGTCCCAGTAGGATGGGCACTGCCCACCAGTTAAATATCAGATGATTATAATATAAATACTAGTAAATTATTAATGGCTTCGGCGTGTAAATTTGAAAGGTAAACGGATTTTTTCCTGCCATTTTATCAGAAAAGCTATTAATAAAATTTGGTGGTAGATATGGCTCAAATTCCTTGTCGATCGATTCTGGATTTTGAGGAAAAAATGTGTCGCAATCGTAGCTCTCTTCAAGACGAGAAAGATAGATAATATCGAGATCGACTATGTTGAGTACTTGCTGGTAGAGATTCGCTCCACCACAATAAAATGTTTTAGTATCCTTAGCTAATTCTACATCTCTACAGTTAAGATCGTTAGTAAAACTCAGTGCTGATGCTGGATATTTATCGGCAAATCGCGATCGATACTCATCTGCTGCGGATGTCACGACAATATTTTGCCTACCTTTTAGAGGAGCTTTATGTCGATCGAACATCCCATCAAAAGTCTTACGTCCCATCACGATCGTATTCCCCATCGTCAGGTTCATAAATAGTTTTAGATCCGCTGGATAATGCCAGGGCATATAACCATCTTTACCAATACCACCATCTTTATCGATCGCTGCAATTAGAATTTTTTGCATGATTGTTTAATTATTTTCTAAACTGCTACTGGTAATTTAATAACTGCACCGTGTTGATAATTGACCAATTGGATTCGATCGATATCATCATAAGTCAGATCGAACATCGATCGATCGCCCAATTGACTCAAATCTAGTTGAGGTAGATCGTAAGCTTCACGACTTGCTGCTTGATAAGGTTCGATATGATCGACATATATGTGTGCATCGGTAATTGAGTGATAAAAGTCCCCAGGTTCGAGATTAACTTCTCGACAGATTAGCAATAATAGTAGTGAATAGCAAGTTAGATTAAATGGATTACCAACACAATGATCTGACGATCGTTGTTGGAGATGTAAATTCAACTTCCCACCTTGATAATTTAATGTAAAACTATGATGGCAAGGTGGTAACTTACTTACAGTTGCATTCGGTGGATACCAAGCAGTAATATGTAGTCTACGCGATCGAGGATTGCGTTTTAATTCATCAATTGCCCACCTTAATTGATCGAAGCATGGCAAAATTATATTCTTGTCAGCATCAATTACTAGATCGTGCCGATATTTGCTATCTACTAAATTAACTAACGATTCACCATCACACAAATAGTTGGTATTTTCGCGTCGAATTGGGGCGGCATAATCAGGAACTGGATAATATCGCCAAAACCGACCATAAGCAGTTTCAAGATTACCATCTACATCGCTCCAAGCATCCCAGATTTTAGTATGTTTTTGGAGATTACGAATGTGTGTTTCTCCCGATAGGTACCAGATCATTTCAGTGACTAGGCTCCGCCACTGAATCTTTTTGTGAGTCAGGATGGGGAAGGCTGCGGCGGTTACAGGTAGACGATAACTCAGCCCAAATAGAGAAACCGTATCAGTTCCTGTTCTGTTAGTTTCCCTTGTTCCTTCGGTGAGGATTCGATCGAGAATTTCTAGGTATGTTTTATCAACAATATTCATGAATTAGTGAATAGGGAAATTACAAATATTCGTCTATTTTTATTAATAGACATAGATCTCAGGGCACCCATGAAGGGCACCCCTACAGATGATTTGTGTAGGGGTGCCCTTCATGGGTACCCACGGGTTATCGCTACACCCCAGTATGACCGAATCCACCCTTCCGTTCACCCACAGTGGTCAACTCAGCGACCACTCGCTCCTGCGCCACACAGACCTCTAGAAACATCACTTGAGCGATTCTAGCACCATGACTAAATAGATGCAGATCCCGACCGTGATTGATCAATCCCACACCCACCCAGTCGGGATAGTGTTCATCCACGATACCTGGACTATTGATCGCTGTAATCGAATTTTTGCACGCCAAACCACTGCGGGGACAGACTAACATCGTCGCAATCTTGTCAGGTCGATCGGTACTCAAACCCACTTTGAAACCAGCATTGATGATTTTTTGTTCACCTGGAGCGAGTGAGAAAAAGCGAAGTTGTGGTTCAGATTGCTGTAGTAGTTCTGTTGTTAAATCTTCAGTTATTTTTTTGCCATTAATATATAAAAAACCTTCTGGATATTTACCTAAAAAACTAAGCTTAATTGCTTGTAGAGACTCTATGAAGTTTTTTGGAGGAGTGGGCAAATAAGCTTTTATGTCCAGAGCTGCGGCTCTATCCACTGCTCTAAGTGGTTTGAATTCTGGCTCTGCTAGTACGTACTCGACTGAAATCACACTGTTACTCTCGGCTCGATTGAAACTCTACATCCTATTTTCTCACGTTCGATCGCCTAAAACTAAATTTATGTTCACAAACTAAAAATAGCGTTAAGAATTAAACTGAATATGTTAAGTCTTTTGTACGAAATATTAAGCAATCTAAACTCCAGATCGAATTGTAAATTTTCGACCATTTCCCCAAAACTTAGTGAATAATGCTAGACGTAGCAGAATTTACTTATAGATATTTCAATCGTTCTTATTTAACATCACTCACAAAGTATTGGAGACTAGCAGAGCGTGAAACTGGCAGTATATGGCAAAGGTGGAATTGGAAAATCCACCACTAGTTGCAACATCTCAGTCGCCCTAGCAAAACGCGGCAAAAAAGTATTACAAATCGGGTGCGATCCCAAGCACGATAGTACCTTTACCCTGACAGGGTTTTTGATTCCGACGATCATTGATACACTTCAAGAAAAAGATTATCACTACGAAGATGTCTGGCCGGAAGATGTCATCTACAAAGGTTATGGTGGCGTGGATTGCGTCGAAGCTGGTGGGCCGCCTGCTGGTGCTGGTTGTGGTGGTTATGTAGTAGGAGAGACAGTTAAGCTCCTCAAAGAACTCAATGCTTTTGATGAATACGACATTATTTTATTTGATGTACTTGGTGACGTAGTGTGTGGTGGTTTCGCTGCGCCGCTCAACTATGCTGATTATTGTTTGATTGTTACTGACAATGGTTTTGATGCTTTGTTCGCTGCAAATCGGATTGCCGCATCGGTACGGGAAAAAGCTCGGACGCATCCATTACGATTGGCTGGTTTAATCGGTAATCGCACATCCAAGCGTGACTTAATTGATAAATATATCGAAACAGTGCCGATGCCTGTGCTGGAAGTTTTGCCGCTGATTGAAGATATTCGGATCTCTCGTGTCAAGGGCAAAACACTGTTTGAAATGGCGGAATCCGATCCTTCGTTAGAATATGTCTGTGATTATTATCTAAATATTGCAGATCAAATTCTGGCGTTACCTGAAGGTGTGGTACCGAATGACACGCCAGACCGAGATCTGTTTGCGCTGTTGTCTGACTTCTACCTCAATCCAGTTGAGCCGAAAGCTCAGGATGCTGGTGAGAAGCACGATCTGATGATGGTTTAGGAGTGGGTGGCGGGGATCTACCCACCCCGCCCTTTGGGCACCCCTGTCTTGAAAAGGTGCTTCACTTGGGGAAACCCCAAGACCGCACTTTTCGCTCCTCGGAGGGGATTTTTCGCCCAATGAATCAATTGTGAATTATGTGGGTCGATTGCTGGAATGTTGAGTTTCACATTTGTTCAACCCAACCTACAGATCTGAAAAATCCCCTCCGAGGAGGGGTGGCGCGTAGCGACGGGGTGGGTGCCCCTCAACCACAGCCAACCAATTAAAAATTATATTTAATGGAGATATAAATATGACTGTTGCAGCAGAGCCACAGGCGTTAAATTTTGAATGCGAAACGGGTAACTATCACACCTTCTGTCCAATTAGTTGCGTTGCATGGCTATACCAAAAAATCGAAGATAGCTTCTTCCTCGTCATCGGTACCAAAACTTGTGGTTACTTCCTCCAAAATGCGATGGGCGTAATGATCTTCGCCGAGCCGCGCTATGCGATGGCGGAATTGGAAGAGGGCGATATCTCCGCCCAGCTCAATGACTATGCCGAACTCAAACGGTTGTGCGAACAAATCAAAAGAGATCGCAATCCCAGCGTGATTGTTTGGATTGGTACCTGTACCACCGAAATCATCAAGATGGACTTGGAAGGATTGGCTCCCCGATTGGAAGCTGAATTGGGCATTCCAATCGTCACAGCCCGCGCCAATGGGCTAGACTATGCCTTTACCCAAGGTGAAGATACCGTTCTCGCAGCTATGGCGGCACGTTGTCCTGAAAAGGCACCTGTGGCTCAGGAAGACAAAGACGAGCGCAATGCGATTTCCAAACTGATGAACTTCGGACGTAAGCAAGAAGATGTCAAAGTTTCTGACTCTGAATACAAAGATCATCCACCATTAGTATTATTCGGTTCCTTGCCCGATCCTGTCGTCACTAACCTGACATTAGAACTAAAAAAACAAGGGATCAAAGTCTCCGGCTGGCTTCCCGCAAAACGCTTTACCGAGTTACCCGTTCTCGAAGAAGGTTACTATGTTTGTGGCGTGAATCCGTTCCTCAGTCGCACCGCCACCACACTGATGCGCCGTCGTAAGTGTAAACTAATTGGCGCACCATTCCCAATTGGCCCAGACGGAACTCGCGCCTGGATTGAGAAAATCTGTTCGGTATTTAATATCGAACCCCAAGGATTGGACGAGCGCGAAGCCCAAATCTGGGAAGGCGTGGAAGAATACGTCAAACTGATTCGCGGTAAATCCGTCTTCTTCATGGGCGACAATCTCTTGGAAGTTTCGATGGCGCGGTTCCTAATTCGCTGTGGGATGACAGTCCAAGAAATCGGCATTCCCTACATGGATAAACGCTACCAAGCAGCCGAACTCGCCCTGCTCGAAAAAACCTGTCGGGAAATGAATTCGCCCCTACCGACAATTATGGAAAAACCCGACAACTATAATCAGTTGCAACGGATTTACGCCCAGAAGCCCGATTTAGTAATTACGGGAATGGCTCATGCGAATCCGCTAGAAGCACGGGGAATTACGACTAAATGGTCGGTAGAATTTACATTCGCCCAAATGCACGGCTTTACTAATTCTCGCGATATTTTAGAGTTGGTAACTCGTCCATTGCGTCGGAATGAAAATCTCAAGGATCTTGGCTGGGAGAAGTTAGTCAGAGATGAAGCGATAGTCTAAATTAATTAACCGTTCAGAATTCAAACCGAGCAAATAAATAGGCTCGGTTTTTAAGTAATTGATTTGATTTTATTTGGCGATAAATCGTTGAATACTTCTTAAAAAGGAGTAATAACTGATGTCGAGCTATCTAATACAGCAAACACTACTTTAGTAAAACATCTATTCAATAGAGAATTTTTAACTAAGTGATGATAAAAATCTGTGGCAACTTGAGTAGGATTATTCCCAAACACACCACAGCCCCAAGCTCCTAATACCAATACTTTGTAACCGTGAATTGCCGCAATAGAAAGTAGCATTTCAGTTCGCTCGAACATTACCTGCGGGATAGATTTTATCTCTTCAGGATCGACAACAGCATTCACTCGAACTGCTGGAGTAGTCAAAATAGAAATTGAGAATGGTTTATCTAATAAAATATCATCATCATCTCGAAACACTGGTACTTTTGGTGAATAAATCATGTTGTTGGTAAATAACGGTGAATTTAGCTGACGATTAGTTTCATACATCTGGTTCATTTGTGACAGACAAGGATAGATTGCTGTCGCTCTGGCTAGACTTTCTTCTTGTGCTTGACTACCTGATAAGAAGCCCCCACCAGGACTCATCGCTGAGGCAAAGTTCAGGCATAATATTTTTCGATTTGCGTCTAGCTTTACTAGCTGACTGGCTGCATGAAGTGTAGTTTCATTAGTAACAGAAAATTCTGTTTGGAGAGGTGGTAAATCACGTACTAATAGATCGAGATCACTGAAAACTCGATAAAAACTATCATAGTAAATCGAGCCAGATATAGCCGCTGTAATAGCTTCAGTTATATCAACTGTTTCACCCAGTCGATTCTGATAATTACCGCGTTCCAAAATCTCGATTGTTTCCTGTGCAATTTTGGCTCGTTGCTTACGATTATTCATAGATGTAATTTTATTATGATTGACAGATCGCCGATAGGGGCGGATTTCTTCAAATAGTTATCGCCAAATTCGATCGATCTCAAACGAACCCGCCCAACATCATCAGGATCGATCGATTGTAATAATTTGGGATGATAACATCGCTCGATTGCTAGTGGTGAGGGCAGGTTTGATTTAGATATTTTGGAATTATGCACAGGTGATCGCCTCAACAAAGCCATGTACAGATTTATGTGGGTTGAGATTAGATTCAATCTAATTTGCCTATCATTCTAATCGATCGAGTCATGTCGATCGATTGCTAGTATTATATAACTCAATCGCTAATCGATCGAAGAAGTTGAGACTTCAGCTACTTCTCGAATTCTATCCCAGTCAATCGTAGCCACCCAAATTTTCTCTTCATCGGAATACTCGACTACTGCATCCGCTTCCAATTCCTCACTATAAATTGACAATTTGCTGCCATCAATTAGCTTAGTTCCAGATCGGCTTAAATCTTCGATCGTACCAATACAATTGAGCCGCAGACGACCTTGAGGATCGGCATTCTGAAAATCAGCAAAGATTCTAGGATTACTCATAACTTACTCCTATATTATGGTAAAAAGCGAGAAGGATTTGAAATAGTTGGATTAAACAACTCACTTGTTTGTTCTTGGTCTAAGCCACTTAACGTAGCATGGCTAATCCTGCGTCCAGAAGTACGAATGACATCGCCACCAGCTTGTCGAACTTTACCAACCGTAGTTACCCCAATTTGTCCGTGGGGTATACTAGCAAACAACTCCTCTAACGACAATCCTACCGCACATTCAACTGAGATGCCTACTACTCCAGACGGGTGCAATCCCGTACCTCTCAAAATGTCTTCTGGGCGATTTTTACCACCTCTGACTACCAGTGCATCATCTGGAATTACGCTCACAAATAAGATCGATATTATTTATTTAACTATATCGCGATTCTCTTCCATGAGATGCTTTGCTAGTGAATTTAATTTGGTTGCTATTTTAATCGATCGAAATAACTCGATCTCAAAGGAACCCGCTCATCTTCACTAGGATCGATTGTGATAATTTGGGATAATGATGTTCGATCGAGATAATATTGTCAGGAAAAGATTAATTTTCAGAAATGACAAAATTCAATAGATATCGAACAAATCCGTCCATCTTCACCAACATGTGGTCTGACGGGTCGAGGCATAAACTGCGTGTTAATATTTCACCCTTTAGATAGATGGTAAGTCTAGCTCGATCGAGTAACAATAGGTGATAAATTATTATTATCGAAGTTATATGAGTTGGAGAAGCATCTGGAGACTACTCAAAGAAACTGTCAATGAATGGCAACAGGATAAAGTCGATCGAATGGCGGCTGCTCTGGCGTACTATACATTATTTTCGATCGCGCCGTTGCTCGTGATTGCGGTTGCTGTGGCTGGGGCTGTATTTGGTCAAGAAGCCGCTAGGGGTGAAGTCGTCACCCAAATCCAAGGATTGTTGGGTAAAGCGGGCGCAGAGGTGGTACAAACGGCTTTAGCGAATACTCAAAATCCCCAGGCTGGAAATGGGATTGTGCCGACTGTGATTAGCGCGCTGGTGTTAATGTTTGGGGCTTCTGGAGTATTTGTCCAACTTCAAGATTCGCTCAATGCAGTTTGGAACGTCGAAGTATCATCAAAAGCCGGAGTTAAGGCAGTAGTTCGCAAGCGAATTTTCTCTTTTGCGATGGTAATTACGATCGGCTTTATCTTGATGGTTTCGTTAGTGGTTAGTGCGGGTTTAGCGGCATTTAGCGCATTTACCAATCAACTATTTCCAGTATTAGCAAGTTTGTGGAGACTGTTAAACCTGGGAATTTCTTTGGGAACCTTTACTTTTCTCTTTGCCCTGATCTACAAGTATATTCCCGATATTAAAATTGCTTGGCGCGATGTTCTCGTCGGCGCAGTTTTTACTTCGGTATTATTTAGTATTGGTAAGGAATTACTCGGACTTTATTTAGGTAATGGTGCTTTTGGTTCGACTTATGGTGCAGCCGGATCTTTAGTTACTGTATTAGCTTGGATTTACTATTCTGTCCAAATCATGTTGTTTGGGGCAGAGTTTACCCAAGTATATACGCGTAAGTATGGTTCTCATCGATCGACCGATGATTTTCAACGCAAAAACTAGATCTCTTGAATAATTGTTAAACCCAAAGCTGCATATGCGGCTAATCGTTTTAGATCGACAATAGGAGCCGTCACTAAATAAGTCAAAGCCTGAATTGGAGCGACAACATAATTCGCCGCCGTATCCAATTTTGCTTCTGTAGCTAATCCAATTACCTCCGCTGCTCCAGCAATCATCGCGCGTTTGACATGAGCTTCATCCAGATTTGCGACACTAATTCCCACTTCAGGATGGAGACTGCACACGCCTAACATACAAATATCTGCTCTAATCGATCGCAATGATTCGATCGCAGTTGTACCGACATTAACTAAAGCTTTCTTATAGAGCCTTCCCCCTAACATTATCACCTCAATTCGATCGTGTTCGGCGAGTGCCAATGCGATCGGGGGACTATTTGTCACGACAGTTGCGACTAAATCTAATGGTAAATGTTGGGCGACTTGTAGCGTCGTCGTCCCACCGTCTAAGATTACCACTTGT
The DNA here is from genome assembly GCF_041737865.1 of Chamaesiphon sp. Lineage (NCBI taxonomy): Bacteria > Bacillati > Cyanobacteriota > Cyanophyceae > Gomontiellales > Chamaesiphonaceae > Chamaesiphon > Chamaesiphon sp. The sequence goes on along the minus strand of NZ_JBGSQZ010000258.1, from coordinate 35,859 downwards.
CCAGGGCGAACTAGTTTTGCTGCGGATTTGGCGATCGCTTCTTTCTCCTTCGGTGCTTGTTTTTGCCGATCTGCATAGCTGGCTGTTACGGGTGATGTGAGCAACGCGCCGCCATGTACTCGTTGCAACAATCCCGCTTCAGCTAGCTCCCGCAAATCGCGGCGCACGGTGTCTTCGGAAACCTTCAATTCGTTACTGAGTTCTGAGGAGAGCACCTTTTTATTGCGGTGGAGAATTTCGAGAATAAATTGTCTGCGCTCTGCTGTTAGCATTGATAGGTTGCTTGAAACTGCGGGTTTAGTCTTGAAAATGCCTGTTTGCTAGTATATACTCTTTTTAGTGCTGGTTTCTAAGTGTTTATTCGGTTGGAATCATAAAATAACGCATTTTCACGCAAAAGTTACGATCGAATATTTGGTTTGATGGTGTGGGGTGGAGATCTACCCACCCCGCCCTACGGGCACCCCTCCTGGGAGGGGATTTTCCACGCCATCCGTTTTTGTCTAGACAGTATTCACATATCACCTAAAATTTATGACTGCATTTCCGATCGATCTCACCAAATACCAACGCATCAGCCTTGATGCCAGCAATCCTACGCTGACAAACGAACAGAAAACTAGCCTCAAAGATAATATCCAACTGTGTCGCGATGCGATCGTGTTTTTCACGGCGACTGGGGCGGCTCGTGGCGTGGGTGGACATACAGGCGGCCCTTATGACACCGTACCCGAAGTAATGATTTTGGATGCCCTATTTCGCGGTGCGGCGGATAAATACGTGCCGATTTTCTTTGATGAAGCAGGGCATCGGGTGGCGACTCAGTACCTTATGTCTACTCTCAATGGTGACTTACCCGCCGAACGGTTGATGGAATACCGCGCCGCCCATTCCCACTTACCTGGACACCCCGAACTCGGCTTCACCCCAGGGGTGAAATTCAGTTCCGGTCGGTTGGGTCACATGTGGCCGTATGTCAACGGTGTAGCGATGGCAAATCCAAATAAAATCGCTTTCTGCTTGGGTTCCGATGGTTCGCAGCAAGAAGGTAACGACGCTGAAGCCGCACGGTTGGCTGTCGCTCAACAGCTCAATGTCAAACTGATTATCGATGATAATGACGTGACGATCGCGGGTCATCCTTCCAAGTATCTCGTCGGTACTACCGTTGCCAAAACCTTAGTCGGTCACGGTTTGCAGATCCTCGAAGGGAATGGCGAAGATATCGATGATTTGTATGCACGTATTTGTAAAGCTGTCAATATTGCTGGGCCGATCGCAGTCATCAACCATCGCCCGATGTGCCCTGGTATCGTCGGTTTAGAAGGCCAAACTCACGGACACGACGTAATCTCGGTCAAACTCGCGATCGAATATCTCGAATCCCACAGTCAACAAGCCGCCGCCGACCACCTCAAAGGCATCAAAGCACCTAAGAATGAATATACCTTCATGGGTTCGAGCGACAAATGGGATGCCAACCGCAACGTCTTCGGCGATGCTGCTGTCGCGATTCTCGGTCGGATGAGCGCAGCCGAGCGTATCGAAAAAGTAAAGGTGATCGATAGCGATTTAGAAGGCTCCTGCGGTCTGAAAAAGATTCACGATGCCTATCCTGAAGTCTTCATCTCCTCCGGCATCATGGAGCGCGGTAACTTCTCCGCCGCTGCTGGATTCGGGATGGAAGCAGGCAAACAAGGGATTTTCGGCACCTTCAGCGCGTTCCTGGAAATGTGTATTTCCGAAATCACGATGGCGCGGTTGAACAATTCCAACGTCCTCAGCCACTTCTCCCACTCTGGGATTGACGATATGGCGGACAACACTTGCCACTTCGGGTTGAACAATATGTTCGCCGACAATGGTTTGAGCGATGGTTTTGCCACCAATCTCTACTTCCCCGCCGACCCCCATCAAATGAAAGCCTGTTTGGAAACAATTTTCCACAATCCAGGTTTACGCTTTGTGTTCTCGACTCGATCTAAAGTACCCGCAATTCTAGATACAAATGGTCAGGATTTCTTCGGCGGCGATTACAAGTTTGTCTCCGGTAAAGATGAAGTAATTCGGGAAGGTACTCAAGGCTATATCGTCAGTTTTGGTGAAGCTTTATACCGCTCTCTAGATGCAGTCGAACGCCTCAAACAAGAAGGCATCGATATCGGTCTGATTAATAAGCCAACATTGAATTCGGTCGATGAAGAAATGATGGCGAAAATTGGTAATTCACCAATGGTATTAGTCGTCGAATCTTTCAACCGCAAAACTGGTTTAGGCAGTCGCTTCGGTTCGCAGTTATTGGAGCGCGGTTATAAGCCTAATTACAATCACCTCGGTACGCACATCGAAGGTTGTGGCGGTCTATGGGAGCAGTTCCCCCATCAAGGTATCGATCCGGCTGGGATTATGGCTGCGGTTAAGAAGTTGATGGGTTAGGAAATTAGGTTTTGAGACGCACGAGTTGGAAGTTGATTCTGGCTCGTGCGTTGTTTTTTATGTGTAATCAAGTTAATTCTCCGTCATGTCTGGTCTTGAAGTATTGCACAATACGTATTGTGATTATATTCTCTTTACCGAATTAACTTTTGAGTCATTGTTATTAGTATTTTGATGGTATAACGATCAATTATTTGATAGAATAATCTGAGTTAATTTTGTGAAGGAAATCATGTTAAAACGTGCTACTAAATTTATTAGCTGGTTGCTATTCTCACTATTGTTATTTATTGGAGTTGTAGGTGGATTATTCAACCCTTCACCCATCGCTATTTGTTTTGTATTTTGGTCGATAATATTCTTTCCTCCATTGCTTGGAAAAACACGGAAATTTGGCTGGAAATGGAATGTTTTTGGAAGGCTAATAATATTTATTCTTTCACCTGTTCTATTTTTATCATTATCCCATAAAGATACAATTACTCGTGTTCCTATAAAGGAACAAGTCCCTATTTCAATAGTTAAGACTAGTCCATCTTCCATGGTAACAGCTTTGCCGATAGCGAAGAACAACCAACCTAAAGTAGCATCACCAAATATTAAAGCTCAATTAAAATCGATGCCTAAAAAAGAAATAACTGGTAACCAGATTTCAGGAAATGAAAAAGAATTTATCGATCCACAAGAACTTGTAATTGGCAAAAATTACACACTTTTAGAGAAGAAACCTCTTATGCCCGAGATTAGTCCCATTGATGTTGAAAAAGCAATAGAACAGATAAAATATATTCCAAGTGGGGGGAGTTTTTTAGTTCTTAGTATATTTGACAAAAATGGTAATCCTTGGTATGAAGTTTCCGCATTCAATCAAGATAAAGAATTAATTGGCACAGGATGGATTAACAGTATTGCGCTCATGGATCAAAGCTTTAAAGAGACTAATAATAAGTAATTTGTTTGATTTTAATTTTTAGAATTACTCTTAATCGAATTCATAAACCCGCCCCTATGAAACTGTATAGGTGAATATGTGGGTGGGGATTCAATCGATCGTATTTATGGTCGATCGCATCAATAAACCTCATCATGACTGCCAAAATCTACAAACACAGCCTTTTCATCATCCGTAAAATAGAACAACACCCTTTCGTCGTAATCCACGCTAAAACTCCAATATTCCTTCAGCCTACCCGACAGTTTATGCGTTTTCAAGCTGGGATCGAAAGGATCGAACGTGAACTGTTCCAACTTTTGCCAAAACCTAGCTTCTAGATCGGGATTACCTTTGATACGTTTTTTGAAAACACGCTTGAATGAAGAACTAAAACTAACCTCCACAACTATTCCTCGATCGATCTCTTGAGTTCAGTGATATCGGCAGAATATTTCAATTCACCTCGTTGTTCTTCCGCCCGTGCTAACTCAAAGTTGTCATATATCTCTTCACGGCGTTCTTCCCGAAGATATTGCTTTAACAACATTTGAAGCTGCTCTTTTTCTTCGATCGAGAGGTCTTTGACAGTTTCGACTAAATCACTGAAAGTCATAGCTTCGTTGAGGACGTAGGTCTAAGTTTATTTTACAAGTAATCGAACCCGTACAGGCGAATATGTGGGTGGAGATTCGAGCGCGTTTTAGGGATAGTGATGTTTGACCTGCTAAGGCAGCACTTCGCTATCGCATCGATCGTCGATCGTGAGAATATGATGTAGATGGATAGATCTGAGGGAACAGTAAAATGAAATTAAGTGATGTTGTTTCCCGCATTGAGATCGATCCACGCAAGCTAACAGAATACGCATTGAACCCCGATAACCCCGTCGGAGCCGACAAAGCAATAATCTTTCAACGTGTCTTAGGTTACAACAGAGATAACTATCAATCCTTACTCGAACAAATCCAATCTCAGGCGATGGGAGCCGAAGCCATCCCGAAAAGTGAAGACCAACATGGACAGCGATATCAGGTAGATTTAGAAGTAGTAGGTACCGAAAATCAGAGAGCCATCATCCAGATCGGCTGGATAGTTCAGCCTGAAACTGATTTTGCTAGATTAGTCACCCTGTATGTGAAAAAACAGCCATGAAAAATCCCGAACTCTTCGATGTCATCGAACTCCTCATCGATTTACCCTCTCACAGCCTCTGTGCGGGCGATCGAGGTGCCATTTGCGAACAATATGACAATTTACAGTATGAAGTAGAATTTACCAATTCAGATGGAGAATCGATCGCGTTGGTTGTGTTATCGGTAGATTCCTTTGTCGTAGTTTGGCGATCTGCTTCTAAAACTTGGGTGCCGATCGCTGAAAAAATTCAAGCGATTGTATCAACTTTACCAGAAGAGAATCGATCGAAAGTTTTTGACTTCGCTCGTTCCGTCCATAACGAACAAATCTCTGTCTAGGATTCAGCTTCGCAGGTAGTCTCAGAAACGTTAAAATAGGGTGTATATTTTACCCATCGACCAATGAAACTAACCGTAATCGTCCATGAAGCGATTCTCCAGTAGGAGAGGCTGTACCTATGGTAGGCTACGCCAACGCCAACGAAGGCGGCTATTGGGCAGAAGTACCCGCCATCCCAGGCTGTGCGACAGAAGGGGATAGCTGGGGTGAATTGATATCTAATCTACATGAAGCGATTGAAGGTTGTTTGTCGATCGTTTGTAAAAATATCAACTAGTTGCGATTGACTCCGGCTCACTCGACTAGGGCTTAACTGTTCGTGAAATAAAGTTTCATAGAAAAAGCAAGCTAATCCACCAAATTGTTGAGCGTAGATTGTGGCTACTTGTTCTTTGATAATTTGGCTAGCAATCGGTCGGGTTCTCAATCCTGCCAAAATCCCGATCGAGGTAGGAATTGTAACTCGAGCAGCTTGAACTTCTGGTTTACTCAGTTCGATTTCAAAGAAGTCCAGCCTGTCTCGATAAACTTGTAATACTAATTCATCCATCAATCCCAATTCTTGCCATTTTTGCCAATCGGCTAAATAGCGAGTGCGAGAAAAAGCCAGCGGGTTGGGTGAAATTGATACAATACAATCGCGTCGGATAGATTTCACTCCCCTGACGATTTGTTGTAATAACTCCGTTAAACGTTCTGCACCCCATTGGAGCCAAATTTCACTATCATGCTCGATCGGAGCAATTTCACCATAATTATGCTGCTGAAATAATTGTTGACTGAATTTATCGTAACCCATCTCTTGCGGAAAACTAAAGTGGTCATCTAACTGAATTCCAGCTACAGGGTATTTTCTGACAACTTCAGTAATTAAATCCACCATGAATTTACGAACGCGATAATGGCAGGGATTCAACCAAACATTTGGATCTAATTCACCATTGGCACCTTGAATCCGTTGGGGATTCTCATTAATATCAAGCGTCAATAAATCCTTGTATTGACGCGCGATCGTTGACCGTGGCGGTACCATTAATCCATATTCAAACCAGGGAATTACCCGCATATTTAGCGGTCTGGCTAATTCAATAATTTCCTTTAATACATCCCGTCCGACAAATGGACTATTCGGTAATAGCGGAGATCCAGTCCATTGTTTAGCAACTTCGCTCGGATATAACGTATAGCCCCGCTGCCAAACTACTGGATAAATCGTATTAAAACCCAGATCTGCTAAACGGTGCAATCCTTCCGCCAGATTTTTGCGAGAATTCATCACTTGACTATCGATATTAGTCAACCAAACAGATTTTAACATATAGTGCTAGTACTAGGCGGCAGCAATCAGAATACCATTTCTCGGCAAAATATCATAAGAATTTATGCCGGAGATGGTTAATTAATTGTTAGAACCGATCGATCGTGCCGAAAACGGCAACTGACGAGCTTGCAGTGTAGGTGGTCGGGTCGATCGACCCGACCAGAAAGGTTTTCCTAAGTTTAATAAACATTGTCGCTCCGGTGAGTAATTACCTGTACAGAATTAATTACACACTGGCAATTCTCAAATATTTTACTTAGAAGATGTTCAAGCAAAATCTTGTGTAATTAATTATGTCTAACTACTTATAAGTTTTCAGGATGGAAGCTATCGGATGATTGCAAATCGATCGCATTCACCGATGGTTTTGAGATTGGAACATTATCGATATTTTGCAACAATGAAACTCAAGAAGACTTGCATAGGTTAAAAATTAATCGGGTGCGGATTGTGCGGACAGATGGGTATTATGCCCAATTCTGTTTTGATGCCGATCGTAAATAACATGGGGAGTATTCGGGTAATGTTGTCGGGTTGGATCTAGGGCTAAAGTTTTTCACCAAAGACCAAAATGACAATGCTGTGATATATCCCACATTCTGCACTTCATTTTTTACGACAAATACTAAGATCTATTTGTTACTCATTTGAGCAATAAATACGCAGGCAAGAACAGAAAGTAATTGAAGTCAAAAATTACAGTTAAAATCCAAGAATAATGATAAAATAATTGTTAAAATTTAAATTGATTCGATCGGAAAATAAATTTTAAAATTGATGAAATTGAAAATAAAATCTAGGCTAATTGGGAATAGTTGCTGAAATTATTGACAAAATAGGGATAGTAGAAAAAGTAAATGAATTATTAGGAATTTTAGGAATTTTACCTGTAGATTGTCAGGGATATTATTTAGCTATGTGAAATTTATCATTATTTATTAAATATCTTAATTGTTGCACTTGAATTAAATATTTTAGCTCGATTAGTTTTTGGAAATAGATAAAGACTAGTAATTTATGATGTTCATTCGTCAAATTTTTAGCATTAAAAATATCTCAAATATACTTCTTACGTTAATTTTGCGTATCGAGTTAGATTTATTAGAATTTTATTCGACTTGGCTCGACTACTTTGACAACTCGATCGAGTGGTTGTTTCCGTTGCTTTCCTGAAAACACATTGACTTGATAAACGATCTCGTTGGTAATATCTAGCGCAGTCATCCAGCCACTCTTCCGGTGATAAGCACCCGTTTCGATATTTAGCCAACCTGGCCCTTGAGCGACCTCACCAGGACGAACGCCTGGGAGTGTGAATGTAATTGTATGTCCGGTAATAATAATTTTATCGGGGAAATAAGGGAAATGATTGCTCAAGAATTTTTCTCGAATCCAGCAAAATTGATCGTTATTTTGCTTATCGAGTGACTTAAATGGATCGACTCCGGCATGGACTAAAAATACATCGCCCAAGTCTAAATAAGATGGTAAACTAGCAAACCACTCCAGGTCAGATTGCGGAATTCCTGCATCGCCATAACTTTCTAACGTTGTATCGCCGCCAGATGGTAGCCAATGACGCAGCGACATCTCATCGACAACTCCATTATTAAATGATGTTAATAACATCACTTCATGGTTGCCCATCAAACAGGGATAGTTTTGCTCCCGAATCCATTTGACTACCTCCGCGCTCTTGGGGCCTCGATCGATTATATCTCCCAGAAAATAAACTCGATCTTCGGCGGATGTTTTACAAAAATCAATGAGTTGGCGCAAGCCATCGTAGTGTCCATGAACGTCACCAATGGCGATCTGTCGAGGTTTGATACTATTCTTTTTTTGAAATAAATTAAACATAGAGTGGTTTGTGCTGGATAATGTCAGTCGATGAGAGACTGATATGTCAGCCGTCTGGTATTGCTAATATTCACACTCGGAAGGTAAATAGCTCGTTTACTTAAAATCAGTTACTCAAATCGTCACTTTATTCCTCCATTATGGCTCAATTCCTCGACCGCGAGAGCTTTTGGGCTGGATCGAATAACTTCATCTTATGCGGGGATCGCTCGAACGCTATACTCACATCTTGCATCAAAACAAAGTTACTAGTATTAAGAGGGTAGAGGGTAGGCTACTCTCTACCCTCTACCCTCTATCCACACTCAACCCTGGACTCTTACAGGAGATCTATTATTTAACGATTTAGCTGTACTTGTCGATCGCGATTGGGGTTTATTTGTCGTCGCCAGTTTTCGACCAGATCTGGATGAAAAAAGGTGATGACGATCGAGACCGCAGCTAGCAAGCCGATTCCAGTAGTTAACACCAAGAATAAGTTAATCGCTCTGCTGAGTCTAAGTTTTGAATCCGATCTCCGATCTACACTTGGTTCGCTTGAGCTAATTTTCACTATTTGGCTACTATCGATCTTTGCTGGTGGAGATACTTGGCACGACATCAGCACTAGGGAGATATTATCGTCACCATTTTTGCGATGAGCCAGAGCTAGCCAAGATTGAACGGCTTCAGTCAGGGGAATGTCAGTCTCCAGAATCCGAGTTGCGTAATCTTGCCAAGAACTTTCGACTAGATCGCGATCGCTCAAACCATCGGAGCAAAGTAATAAAATCCCATCTTCGATCGCCATAAATCTCTGGACTGTCGGATAAATTAACTCTCCAGGCTTCATCCCCAATGCTTGAGTCAAGGCGGTAGCCTGGGGATGGCTGATACTATGCCAGGGCACATCTCGACCTTGCTTGACTTCGCGAGTGGAGATATCATCATCGATCGTCAGTAGTTGACATCGCTGCTTTGTAATCCAATAAGCACGACTATCGCCGACATGGGCGATGTAGATTTCATGGGAATTGCCCACTCCATTAGGGCTAGAAATTGGCTGGGCGACTTGGAGCGCCATCACCATCGTCGTTCCCATCCGGCGACGATCTTCACGACCTTGGCTTTGGTTTTGGACGGTAATTGTATTATTTGCCACGCGGACGATCGCGGCGATCGTGCTACAAATCTGTGCGGGCGAGACTATTTCTCGACTGTTGAGCAGATCGTCAAATAAGTTCTGGGTCTGAATTTTGAGTAATTTAACCGCCATTTGACTGGCAACTTCACCGCCTTCGTGCCCAGCCACCCCATCACAAATAATGGCAATTTTCCCACCTGTGGGATCGTGAGCCAATTCTAACGGCGTTGGATAATAAGAATCTTCATTATGTTGGTGAGTAGCTCCCGCATCCGTACCACCTGCAATTTGCCATCTCAAAGGTAATTGGGCTGCTTGTTCGAGCACGATTTGATTCAGTTCGGTAGCTACATCCCTCAGCGAAGCCTTTTCCGCCTGCATTTTGATAAATAGGGCACGGAGTCTGTCAGCGATCTCTGGGGCGGTACCAGGCAGAGTTTGGAGCCAGAGCGTACCGAGTGTAGACAGGGTAACTTTATTTCCGGTAGTGTAGTCAGGTATCAATTCGCATAGCCTCAGGCACCAACCATCGACCCGCAGGTTGTCCATCACGATCGAGCTTGACAATACACCAGTTCCCGCCAGTGGTGCCCAGAGATCGATCGCCTGCCACAACCAATACGCCTGATTGAGGGGCGTCGCTGTACTCCAAGCTTCGACTAAACTGGGTAGTAATTTGCCTTCATCATCGATCGGGATATTATCCAACAGCGGAATCTCTACCGTTTCACCCGATCTTTTGAGCGAACAAAAGCCGTGGATTTGGGGTAAATGCAGCTTGTATTGATATAGATGAGCGTAGGCTAGAGCCTGACGAGGTAATGGCGATAGTATCTCTGGTGGTTCTTGAGGCTTGGTATCCAGCCACAATTGAGGCGAAATCACATGGTATCTATCTTCGACTAATCGATCGGCAGGAATCCACGTTGCTTGCCGTTCAGCAGCCCAGAGATAGCGAGACATCAATGGTTGGGCAATAGTCATAGTTTAGGAAATCAGGGGCAAAATCTCGATAAATATGTCTGGCTAGCACAAAATTATCGCCATTAAGTTTGTAGTCTACGCTAGAAATTGCGAATTTAGAAACCTGTTGGTAACATCCGTTACTAACGATCGAAGTAGACACAATTCATCAATTACCCCATCCGCTAAATCACTACTCCGATCGCCACACTTGTAAGCTGTTAATAATATGCCTATGGTAGGTTAACGCCAACGGCTCGCTTCGGCTCCGCTCAGTCCAAGCTGTCAATTGTTTAAATTGATGGCACCGTAAAATGGAACCGACTACCGCGATCTTTCCCCGCAGATTCTGCCCAAATTTCGCCACCCCAACCATTGACAATTTGCCGACAGATCGCCAGTCCCAAGCCAGTTCCGCCCGCAGTCCGTCGCAGCGAACCTTCGGCTTGATAGAAACGTTCAAACACCATTTGTAATAATTCCGGTGCGATGCCGCGTCCGGTATCGGTTACAGTTACTTCGAGCATTGATTCGATTATCGAGGCTTCAATGCCGATCCGATCGGTGCCAGTCGTAAATTTACAGGCATTATCGAGCAGTTTAGTCAGAACTTCGACCAACCATTCCCCATCGGCACGTACGAAGGGTAAATCGGTGGGGATATCTACGATAATTTTAGGCAAATCTCGATTGTAGCGACGGGTGTTTAAACCACTCAGGGCAAGATCGATACATTCTTCAAGCGAAAGCGGTTCGGGATGCCATTGAATGCGTCCGCTTTCGAGCTGGGAGAGGGTGAGAAAGTCTTGAACGAGTTTCCGCATCCGTTCGGCATCTCCGAGCGCGGTGTTGAGCATTACTTGCCGCAGTTCGAGGGACATATCTGGTTCGGTTGCCACATTTTCGAGACAGACTTGAATTGTTGATAGGGGTGTTCGCAGTTCGTGTCCGGTAATGGCGACTAAATTGGCTCTGGTGCGATCGAGTGCTTCTAGTTGTTGGTTGAGGTATTCTAGATTGGTATAAGATTCTGCTTGAATTAAGGTGCTGCCGATTTGGGTGGCGATCGCTTCAACTAGATTGATGGTGTCATCCGACCACGGTAATGGGGATGGATCGTGTTGATGTAGTTCGATCGTCCCCAAGATCTTATCTTGGTAGAGCACTGGCACGATCGACCAGTCGGTGATGCCGAGTTTGGTCAGGGTTCGCTGCCACGTTTTGGTAATATTGACTTCGGCTAGAGCTGTAGATTCGTGAGTTTTTACGACTGCTTTGAAGATGGGATTGTCTGCTAGGTTCCAAGCTTGACCGACTAAAGACGGCAGTTCTGAATTGGCTAGATACTCATGGGCGATCGTGGTAGTGCGCTCGTCTGCACGATACTGGTAAATTAAGCACCGACTGACTTTAGTCGCTTTACCGATTTCCTGCACCGCAACGTTGAGGATATCAGCCGAATTGAGCGAACGGCGAATTGCGCCAGTGATTGTATTGACTAGCCGTTCTCGTTCTTCTTTTTCTTCGATCGAACGGTAAGCCTTGAGTAATTTATACTGTCGCGCCTGTAAATATGTCACCAATCGCTGCACAAAAGCGTCAGCACTAGCTGAATTGTCTTGAGGGATGGTGGGGACTGCGACTAGGTAGTCTTGCTTCGCCTGAAGGATTTTAGGGGCTAATTCTGGACGATAATCTTGAATCCGATCGAGTAAAATATGTGCGGCGGCAATAGTAACTTGTCGATCGAATGTCCAGATCCCTTCAAACCGTCTGGATGGGTCGATTTCTGGTAAAACTGGGTCGTCCGAAGGCGGGCTGATTTTTTCCCGACAGATCAGGCAAGCTGCTGACTGAGCACCAATTGCGATCAGATGCCACTCAGTCGCTAAGGCATCAGTGCTACTAAATGGTACCAATTCATACTCTTGAAGTCGATCGTCAAATTCAGTCTCTGGTGCAGCTAGGACATATACCTGGTCGCTAATTTCTCCCAGCCTCCGATAGCGGTGAGCTTCCTGACGATAAAACTTTTCTTGCTGAAAACTGGCAATTAACAACGGGCGATCTGTACCTGCGAGAACTCGATCTTCCATTGCGTGCGATAGAGCGGTGAGGGAAGATTTAAAGTATAAATGCGACCTCAGTTGGGGCATTTGCCGCAGTAACTCGCTTAAAACTGATTGTGGATTGCTCACTATTATTCTTGTTCCCTAGGGCTGCGGCAGGGTAGGGCGGCGATTTCCACTGTCAACTCCATCGATCGAAGTCCAGACAGTAGGATCTTGGGTTTACCGATTTCCATCGTACAGAAAAATTAGACCCAATAGTTACTGAATCGAGTTTTCGCGTCAATAGCTTCACTATTATTTACCATAATTTGGAGTACTTTATTGGAGCTAAAATTAATAATGTCTCAAAGAACAAGCAGACGGATTTACAGTTTACGATTTTTAGTTGTTCTGGCTTGGAGCTTTGCCGCATTTTGCTTCTGGTTGGCTATCCATCTACGTGCCCTCGCGTGGGTAGCTGTCTTGCCGGATTTGGTTGCTAGGGTTGCGATCGTGCCCGCTTGGCATACGCGGATAATTGTTGTGGGTTGTATGCTGGTGGGAGCAAGCAGTCTACTACTGTGGCGTTGGCTTCCAGTCAAGTTGTCGGCTAGTCTGGCTGTGCTAATTCCAGTACTTTTTTTAGTCGCGGGTCTTGCGTATGGTCGCGTCGAGACGCAGGTGACAGAAGAATATGTCAACGCTCCAGCTCGACGAGGCGATCTGCCCAACACCCGCGAGCAGCTTGCGATCCAGATGGCTGAATATAGATTACCCAATGAATTGCAAGCATTGATTAGAGTGGGAACCAATATCAATGTTCGCGACCCCAAGGGTTATTCTGTACTCTTTCGGGCTACTAGAGCACCAGATCTGGTCAAACTGGTGTTACAAGCCGGAGTAAAGCCTGATGCTGAAGCACTGGTAGAGGCTGCTTTTTGGGGAAATTCAGACACCTTTAAGCTGTTGTTTGAGGCAACTCCCGATGATGGTAAAGCATTGGTAGCAGCAGTTGGCGATCGAGCATTGTTCACAGCAATTCATTCCCGCGAGAGTGGAGAGCAGGGGCGCGAACAAATTGTCCAGATGTTGCAGGCGCGGGGAGCTAAAATTTCTGACAGAGACAGGGCAGAGCCGTAACAAATTGAGACAGCGATCGATTGCGTAGATGCCAGCAATACCACAAACCGCGATCCACCTGTTTAAAGTATATTAGCTGGCAGTCGGAGAAGTCGCTAGCCGAATCAAATTTAGGCTCGATGGCAAATTTGACTTTAGAGATCGAAGTAACTAATACAAAAATCTTAAATTAGTTATTCAAGTCAAAACAGTGGGAATCCTATGATTAGCTTCGATCTCAGCTAGGTTGGAACTACTAGCCGTATTCGATCGTCAGATTGACGATAAAGTGCCAAGAGATGGCTGAAAATTAGATTTCCTCAGCCCAATGCTCTAAATCTAGTGCTGGTGTAATGGAAACCTAGTTAGCGATGTTGGTGAAAATAAGCTAAACAGTTGGAGCCACTGAGCGGTTTTGCCGCCTAAGTTTGGACCCAGATGTCAAATTTATGGTATCTTACCACAGAGTCCTAAAGTGTTAATCTTTGGCAGCAAACAGCAACAATCTGCCAGATCTGTTCATCTTTAATGAGTGTTGGCAATCGATCGCCGCTCGCGCTCCACTGTGACGTTATCGTTCCACAACGTAGTCGGAGACAGTCGCTTTAGATTGGCACATCTCCCATAGAGAAAGGCAAATGAGTTCACGGTCAGGGATGTAATATAGTGAGATTTCAGTTTTTACTTTTTAGTGTATTTAGTTTCTGTCTACTAGCTATCCCCGCTGATGCTGGTCAGTTGGCATCATGGAAGTTTGATGCGGGTAGAAATCGATTAGATTTCAAGACGGATGCTGGGGTTCAACCCAAAGCAGTCATGCTATTCAATCCTACTCGCCTAGTCATCGACCTTCCAGGCATCGAGTTTGGAAAGCCAACAATTACCCAAAAATTAACAGGTAACTTTAGATCGTTGCGTGTGGGTCAATTTGATGGCAGCACGACCAGATTGGTACTAGAGTTGCAACCTGGATATACCCTCAACCCCAAACGAGTTCAATTTACTGGCGAAAATCCGATCGACTGGTATGTGACGATCCCAGTGCCCGAACGGGGCGCGACGGGCATCCCAACTCTGTCCCCATCGAACTCGCCCAGATAATCCGCGTCATAGGAGTAAATGCTTTGAAATACAACTGGTTATTACCCAGCGTTTTTAGTTTCATGATGGTATCACTACCAGCGACAGCCGCCGAAATCCTGTCGTGGCAGTTTAATGCAGCCGAAAACCGGATTGATTTTACCACCAGTACGGCAGTGAAACCAGAAGCACAAATGCTGGCTAACCCCAGTAGATTGATTATCGATCTGCCAGAGACTAGACTCAATCAGCCCACATCTTCCCAACTACTCAGTAATGGGATCAAGTCCCTTAGAGTAGGTCAATTCGATCCCGATCGATCGAGAATGGTCTTAGAACTGGATCCAAAATACTCAATCGACCCCCAGCAAGTACTGATCCAAGCCAGTACAACCAGAAAATGGTCGATCCAACTGCCCACTCCCCAACCGATTGAATCTTTTCCGCGTGGTGCTCCAAGTGGCCCTGTCGCTGTTTTTAACGAAAACGGTCAAATTGTCGTAGCACAACCCTATCGTCCAAAACCTGTGGTGATTGCGAGTACGACTTCAAGCACGACGGGAAGTACAGCGTCAGTCAATTATATCGCCCTCGATCCGACTCGAACTGGCATTTTGGTTCAAGCCGATCGCCAGAGTAAAACACAGCTCAAATATACAACTGGGTTAGATATCCGGTCGGGTAGTTATCAGGTCGTGATTCCCAATGCTAGATTGGCTCCTGGCTACCAAGTTCCTGGCGATTCACAACGTTATCTGACTGTCAGTGCTCAGGGAGACGATATTTCGATCCTCGTTCGCCGTGCAGATGGGGTAAAAGTCGATATCGTTCGCCAGTATCTAGACAATCGTTGGGTGTACTTACAGCCCCTGTCAGGAGCTACTCCACGGATTGCGGTTAACCGCCCGCCAGTCGCCGAAGTACCGCTGAATGTGCCTAAACCGACATCCGACCGTCCTGCACCCAAGCAGGATAATTCCCCCTCAGTTAGACCGAGCAATGGACGAGTGTTGGTGATGATCGATCCTGGGCATGGGGGCAAAGATCCTGGCGCAATTGGTTTGGGTGGATTGCGGGAGGTAGATGTGATTTTACCAGTCGCCAAAAGAGTTGCCGAAATTCTCGCCAAACAGGGGATTGCGGTCAAAATGACGCGCAATAGCGATTATTTTGTCGGATTGGACGAGCGGGTGGTCATGTCTAGAGAAGCAGGCGCGACTTTATTTGTGAGTATTCATGCCAACGCGATCGATAATCGTCCCGATGTCAATGGCTTGGAACTATATCACTATAATATTGGGCAATCTTTTGCTGAAACCGTACACAGCAGTATCTTGGACTATGTAAATAAGAATGGTTTCTATTTAAACGATCGTCGCGTCCGATCTGCGCGATTTTTGGTCTTGCGAAAATCCGCCATCCCCGCTATTCTAGTCGAAACTGGTTATTTGACTAGCGAAGCAGAGTCATCACGCCTCCGCCGCGATGATTATCAAAAAGTGATGGCCGAAGGCATCGCCAAGGGGATAATCCAGTACATCAAGGATCGGAACTAATCGATCGACCACTTCATCTATTTACTCGATCTTTCTAGCGTAATATGCAAGACCGACTTACTTCTACCCCGCATCAGTCAGACGAAATTGCCAGAATTGGGGTATTTGATAGTGGAGTGGGAGGATTGACTGTCTTGAAAGAAATCTATCGCCAACTTCCCCATGAATCAGTTTTGTACTTTGGAGATACTGCTAGAGTCCCGTATGGTACTCGCAGTGCAGCAGAGATTTTAAAATTTACGCGCCAAACGTTGGACTGGATGGTTCAACAACGGGTCAAGATGGCAATTATGGCTTGTAATACCAGTTCTGCCCTAGCTCTAGAAACCGTTCAAAGTGAATACGATCTGCCGATCCTCGGTGTGATTTTGCCTGGAGCTAGAGCTGCTGCTCTCCAGGGACGCAGGATTGGGGTGATTGCTACTCCTGCTACAGTCAATAGTAATGCCTACCTCCACGCGATTCTAGAAGCAAATCCGCGCACGCAGATATGGCAAGTCGCCTGTCCTAAATTTGTCCCCATCATCGAACACAATCGGATCGCCGCACCGGATACGCTCCAGATCGCTACAGCGTATATTCAACCCCTACTCGATCGATCGATCGATACTTTAGTCTATGGTTGTACTCATTACCCTCACCTCGAACCCGTATTGCGGCAATTTGTCCCTCGCACGATCCAATTTATCAACCCTGCCGTTGCGGTTGTCACCGCCGCCGCTAACGAACTAAATCTGCTCGGAATTCAAAGCCACTGTAAAGCTATGCCTACTAAATTTATTGTCAGTGGCGACCCAGCCCAATTTACTCAAATTGCCAGCCAATGGTTGCCCGCGCCCCTAGTTCAACAGATAATTTTACCAACCGTGACGGTTTCTTAACTAAATAAGAGCGATCGCAATGAGCGTGAAAACTCAAATCTATCCCCGATTCCTGGCTGTGGACAACTCGTCCGGCTGTCTCCCCTCCCCGATTCCTAGCTACCTATTCCCTATGTAGAGGAAAAATAGCTTAGAATGTATGTAAACTTTCGTAAACTCTCCTCTGAGCCGCTCGATCGATGACCTCAGTGAAATCCGTATTTGCTCCTGTTGAAACTGACCTCCAAGTTTTGACAGAGAACCTCAAAAATCTCGTCGGTGCCCGTCACCCAATTTTGTACGCAGCAGCCGAGCATCTATTTGGGGCTGGCGGCAAGCGCGTGCGCCCAGCTATCGTCTTGCTCATTGCCCGTGCAACGATGCCTGGTGAAGAAATTACCCCGCGTCATCGCCGACTCGCAGAAATCACCGAAATGATCCACACGGCGAGTCTAGTCCACGATGACGTAGTAGACACCGCTGACACCCGCAGGGGCGTACCCACAGTTCACAGCCTATTTGATAATCGGATTGCCGTACTCGCAGGTGATTTCCTCTTTGCTCAGTCATCTTGGTATCTGGCGAACTTAGACAACCTAGAAGTAGTCAAACTGCTCTCACAGGTGATTATGGACTTAGCTGAAGGCGAGATTCAGCAGGGACTAAATCAATTTGAAACTGATTTCTCGATCGAGGCTTACCTAGAGAAGAGTTATTATAAAACTGCCTCCCTCCTTGCCAATAGTGCCAAAGCTGCTGGCTTACTCAGCGATGAGTCTACAGCGATTTGCGAGCAACTATATTTATATGGGCGTAATTTAGGACTAGCCTTCCAGATTGTGGATGATATCCTCGACTTTACCGCTTCAGATGAAGTACTAGGCAAACCTGCTGGCTCGGATTTGGCAAGTGGAAACCTCACTGCTCCGACGCTGTATGCGATGCAAGAATATCCGCAACTGGTAGAATTAATTGCGACTGAGTTTGAAGACCCGGCGGATTTGGAGCAGGCTTTGAGTCTCGTTCGGAGTAGTCAAGGGATTGCCAAATCTCGCGAATTAGCCAACCACCACGCACAGTTAGCTCTTGACCAACTGACGGGCTTAACTCCCTCAACTTCACTCCAAGCGTTATTCGATTTATCGGATTATGTATTGAAAAGGCTGTATTAAGTTAATTGATACTTCGGCTACGCTCAGTACAAGTAATTGATAATTGATAATTGGCTGATTGGGGTGAGGTTGAAATCCCCCACCTAACGGTAGATTGTTATTTGGGTGGGGATTTCAACTACTGTTCTTCGTTAAATTAGTGGTTGGTAGCTAAATTAAACCCTAATTAATTATTAACTAATTTTACTCTGTTAATCTTGATGAAAACAACTCTTGTTTTAGCAATGACCGCAGATGGGAAGATTTCAGATGTCACGAAATCACCGCCAACATTTAGTTCCGAGCGGGACTATGCTCATCTGGTCGAGCAAATAGCCTCAGCCGATGCTATTTTAGTCGGGAGCGGTACCCTCAAAGATGGCGGTAGTGTGGTGTTGGTTGAAAAGCCAGAGTTAATTCAAGCTAGAATAGATCGCGGACAACCATCCCAACCGCCACAGATTATTTGTTCTCGCAGTGGTAAAATTGATTCTAAGCTACCATTTTTTAGTCAACCGATCGCTCGCTGGTTATTGACAACTAACAGCGGTGCAACAGATTGGCAGGTAGGGGATAGTTTCAGCCGTATTCTAGTATGTGAAACTGCCGATGGTAGCGATATTGATTGGCAATCTGTGACGCTGAAACTGACAGAATTAGGTATTAAAAATATTTGCTTTCTAGGTGGAGCTGAATTAGCAGCGAGTTTATTTGCTGCTGATTTTATCGACGAGTTATGGTTGACTATCTGCCCATTTATTTATGGTGGTAGTGATGCACCTACTCCGGTGTCTGGATCTGGGTTTACTCCCGACCTGGCTCCTAAATTAACATTATTGAGTGTCGATCGAGTTGAGCAGGAACTATTTTTACACTATCAAGTTCAGAAAAAAAGCGATAGTCAAAAGTCAACTGTTTAACTCACGTCTTGCATCAAAACAAAGTTATTAGTATTGAGAGGGTAGCGAATCGTTATCAACTATCAACTAATTAATTTTACCCAAATACCGCTGAAGATAAGGCGAAAATACCTCATAAATCAGTGTCAACGGCTCACCACGATGCCAGAATAAATAGTGACGACCCCAAAATGGGCCTGTTTCTCCAAAGGCTTGAGCTAGTGCTGGCGACTCACCAGAATAAATCCCCTGCACATCTCGATACAGTTCGGTGCGTAATTTTGCTAAACTCGCCCAAATTGGCAAAGACTTATTTTCCAGATACTCATCTACATTTCGCGCTTCCCACCACGAAGTAGCATATGCTAACCTCTGCCCTGAAGCAGTTCTCAGCCAGACTTGACGACGAATTCTCGGCCCTGGGACTACCTGTAAAGAATTCGGCGCACCATCATTATCCATGCCGATCGCGGACATATCAATTACGTCTACCTCAGTTGGTTCCCCTGTCAACAGTTGCAGGTGTCGCGTCGGCGAACCATCACCGAGCAACAACATTTGCCATGCAGGTGGTAATTGCTGATGCGGTAAGCCAGTTTGGACTACTTCAGATCCCCCTTGCCAAATTGGGCTGAGTGCATTCCAGTTAGTCGTAATCAAATTTCGATCTCCGTAGTCGGTCGCAATTGTCACGATAGTTAATAAATCTTAATATTCTCTCCTATCATCATAAATGATTTGCTCGGCTCCCGACTGCTTGAACTCGAATTTGGGACTCTAGATCTGTTGTGGGAACCCTTAATTTCGATCGTGACGTTCGACAAAAGCAAACTTCGTACCTTTGATTTCGAGATCGGTGAGAATGCGATCGTATGCCTCTAGATCCCAAAGTGTCCACTTGGCTGTATCCTGGGGATCTTTACCTGCTAAAACGTGAGGATTGATAGCTAGAAACTCCTTCAGGCTGTGGATAGTCCGTCGAGCGATCGTCGGCTGATGCCAGCGGGGTTGTGCCGTTAGGGTGGCGATTTCGGCACGCATAGCTGATGCTAGGACAGCATTGCCTTCAGATTCGGCTTCTTTGAGTATTCGGTGATAGCCTTTAGGATCTTTGTAGATAAAGTTATCGATCCTCTCTACGCCTAATTTTTGAGTAATGCGATCGAGTTGCTTTAACAAATGAGGTACGGTCGAACCATAAACTAATCCTTCTGCTTGAGCATCCATCGTGGTGGGCAGTGGAGCGATTCTGCCATATTCGAGTTCGATTGTCAGCCAGTATGCCATGAAAGTCTCTACCTTTTGCTATAGGTTTATGATACCCAGGCTCGGATGTACATTATCCATGCCGCAATATTAGCCGCCATTAAATGGCAAGCTATTCGAGAAAATGGTGGTTGGGTAAAAATTCTGTGTTGACTAAAGCTAAACCTTAATCATAACTAACTAGACTGATATCGACAGTCGATCGTTCCCAACTTTTGAGCGATGAGAGCAGGCAAATTAGCTAATATAGCAACCGCTAGGGCGATTAGAACATCTCGACCATTACTGCAATACCCAAGGGCTTCTCCAAGAAGCCCTTGGGTATGCCCTAACAAGCTTGGCGGTTGCTAATATAGCAACTTGGGGTCAGTATTCAACCTAATTTTGGACAAGCTGCTGCTGTGAGATTGGCTGTGGGACATTGCCCCTTTAGGCATGGCTGCTGATAGGCGACATCTGCCTCTGGCAAAGGGGGTATTTTTCCAAAAATCATCTCACAACTGAGATCTTCAAAGTTGGGTATCATCGTGAGAGGAATCCCAAACTTTTCGGTAAAAAAAGCTTGAGTCGGTACTTTACACATATTGACGCACATCCCAACACAGCCGCTATCGGCGAGGTAACGACATTTTTCGATCTGAACGCCAGAGGGTTGAGAGCGTACTGTCCCATCTGCCAACTCGATCTTGGCTACGACTACTTCACACGGCCCTACCAACCATTCAAACATTTTGGCAGCAAACCAGGCATTGAGTACACATACCAATCGCGTCGGCGCGAAAAATGTGCGAATCGTCCAGAGGACTGGAGCGGGTACCAGCGATTGGAGTACCTGAGCAACAATCGCTTGCTGCTGTTGGGCATCACGTCCCTGCACAATTTGTTTTGACAGATCGACAAATCCACCGTAGCCACTGACTTGGGTACCCGCACCAAGTGCTTGAGACATCTTCCAAGAAAATAGCCAGATAAATAACCGATCGATTAAGTTGTCGTGATATTCTGTGACAGTTGGCACTGCTTTGGGCTGCATATCTTTACTCACCTCAAACTGTCATAATTTACTATTAACGATTTTAACTAACCCGATCGAGTTGGGGGTATTTTTTCACTAGGACGAACGTATTTTGGCTAGGTGCAAACGATTCTCTTGTCAGAGAGGCGTGCCTACGGCAGGCTATCGCCAACGCGGGAACGAGTATCCGATCGCACAAAAAAGCTGGGCATTACCCAGCTAAACTTAGATTGATTGAGGTTGTAGCGAAAATTACATTAATCCAAGAAAATGTAAGGTACCTTGTCCAGTAACAAATTCGGTGATGAGAGCAGCAACAAAGCCGATCATCGCTGCGCGTCCGTTCAATAGTTCTGCGGCGGGGGTAAAACCGAATTGTGGCTCGTCTTTTTTAGCTTGCATGGTTTTAAGTCCGGTGTATATGAAGATTTATGATTGCTTAGATCGACAAATGGAGCAAATAGATGTACAAACAGCAAGCCTTTTTGGATGTTCTCAGACTTTAATTACATCAAGCCGAGGAAATGGAGCGTACCTTGTCCGGTAACAAATTCAGTAATCAAAGCGGCAACGAAGCCAATCATCGCTAGGCGACCATTTAAAAGTTCTGCGGAAGGAGTAAAACCGAATTGTGGCTCGTCCTTTTTGACTGTCGTAGTTTTAACCATGATACTTGTAAAGATTAGTGAACTCTTATATAAACTAATGTAACGAATAAATCTAAAAATGGCAAGTCTTTTGGAATATTCGTAAACTCTCTAGGTGGCGAGATCCTATTTTCGACCTCATCGCCGCTGTAGATCGGCACTGGGCTGGCTTTGTCGAATTTTGGCGAGGCGAGAAAACAACCAGCGCATCATTGACAATCTATTATTTACGACCCACACCATGACACGTTCTCAGCAACTCGATCGATACTACCAGCAAATTCAATCGATCGTCCTCAGTCGCCAAAATCCGATTACAGGGTTATTTCCTGCGAGTACGGCAATTACGGCTCATGGTGACTATACCGATGCGTGGGTGAGGGATAACGTCTACAGTATCCTCGCCGTGTGGGGATTGGCTCTGGCGTATCGGAAAGTAGATGCACCGCCAGGGCGATTGTTTGAGCTGGAGCAGAGTGTAGTCAAGCTGATGCGGGGACTACTATTTTGTATGCTGCGTCAAGCTGACAAGGTAGAACGGTTCAAACAGACTCAATCGCCCTTGGACGCGCTTCATGCTAAGTACAATACCCACTCAGGTGATGTTGTCGTCGGGGATGATGAGTGGGGACATCTACAATTGGATGCGACTTCGCTATTTGTGCTGATTTTGGCACAGATGACCGCTTCGGGGCTACCAGCGATTTACACTTTAGATGAGGTAAATTTTGTCCAGAATTTAGTCTACTATATAGGGCGCACCTATCGGACGCCTGATTTTGGACTATGGGAACGTGGGGACAAGATCAATCATGGGAGTGTGGAACTAAATGCCAGTTCGATCGGGATGGCGAAAGCCGCGTTAGAGGCGATTAATGGGTTAGACTTATTTGGAGCCAGGGGTTCTCAAGCATCGGTGATTCATGTATTGCCTGACGAGATCGCTAGAGCGCGGTTGACACTGGCTTCTTTATTACCGAGGGAGTCGAGTTCCAAAGAAACGGATGCAGCTCTATTGAGTATTATTGGGTTTCCAGCTTTTGCAGTTACAGATCCGCAATTAGTCGATCGTACCCGTACCAAGATTGTCGATAAATTGGAGGGTAAATATGGATGTAAGCGATTTTTGCGCGACGGACATCAGACAGTATTAGAAGATAGTACTCGCCTCCACTATGAGCCAGAAGAATTACTCAAGTTTGAGGGGATTGAGTGTGAATGGCCGTTATTCTTCACTTATTTATATTTGGATGCTCTATTTAGTGGGGATGCAGCGGGGATAGAGAAGTATCGTAGCTTGCTATTGGCGGTATCGATCGATCTCAATGGCACGCAATTATTACCAGAGCTGTATTATGTGCCCCAGCACAAGATTGCGGCTGAGAGAGCCAATCCTCACTCGCAGACGCGGCTACCAAATGAAAATTTACCGCTAGTATGGGCGCAGAGTTTATATTTCTTGGGAGAGTTATTATTTGATAAGTTTCTCGCACCTGGAGATTTAGATCCTTTAGGCAGACATCTGCAAATCGGTAATAAAAGAAGAAGGACTGTGCAGATTGCTTTGATTGCTGAAGATGAAGATGTGCAGGCACAATTAGCTGAGTATGGAATTGCTACCCAAACCTCGATCCAGATCGAGCCAATTCAAGTTCGTCAATCTACAGAACTCGCCGCAGCATACGCTCAAATTGGCCGAAATGATAAACTAGGTTTAACAGGACGTCCGATTCGCCGATTGCGAAGTTTAACGACTTCGAGAATATTTACTATTTGTGGCGAGACGATTGTATTTCTACCAGCATTTTTAGATCGACAACAGTTCTATTTAACTTCTGACTACCATTTTCTGATCTCGCAAATTAAAGCTGAGATTGCTTATATTAGCGAACAGTGGACACAGTTGGGGCGACCGACACTGACGCTGTTATTAACCAAATCCTTATTGCAAGAAGGACAAGATGAGTTTCAGGGGCAGCAATATGCCTCACCATTATTAGAGTTGATTGCTGAATTCAGGCAAGGTAAATGTAATGGAGTACCCATCCGCTTGGGAAATCTCAATCAATTAAAACTCACGGCTGGAACTGAGAATATCGATAACTTACATGAGTTTAAGTTGGATCTAACTACTGTCAATCCAATGGTACAGCAGCATTACTACTTAGCTTATGCTGCCGATCGCAATCAACCATTAACTAATACTCAGGAATTTTTATTAGAAGCAGAAACCAGTGTCCCACTACTGTTAAAACAGTTAAAAGTATCTAATAATATTTATCAACAAATCGAACTACTGCATACTTTAACCCGACTAAAAGGATTAGACTTTGATACTGAATTGAGTAGTGAGGCGAAAGTAACTGTATCTGACTTATTAGATGAAGTTTACTTCAAAGCAAGTAACTTTAGTAATCGTCCTTACTGGGCGATCGTCCGCTATGCAGCAGGCTTATTAGATAAAGTAGAGATTAGTTTGTCTGATGCTGTAACGGATATATTAATTAGTGGTAAACAACTGACTGTCGGCATGGCTTATAGCGAAGCTGCTCTGATCGATCGACCGATGTCACATACAGAAATAGCCGAGAAAATTGATAAATTTTGTCGTGAAGATATTCGCGATCGAGTATTGACCCAAGAAATAATTATCTATCTGGGATTGTTAATTAAATCACAGCCAGTTTTGGTTAAAGGCTTACTAACATTAAGAGTCGGATATCTCATCGTCCTACTCACCAGTGAAATAGTGATGGAACTGGGGATTACTCAAGATGAAGCATATGAAAAATTGATGGAGCTGAGTCCCTTTGAAATTCAAACCAGACTGCACCAAGTTTTGACAGATTATCAAGGTTTAGGTAATACGGTATTTCAACAAGAATCTTTACACCTAAATCAATCTCAGCATCAAATTGAATGGATTGTCAATGCTACAGTAGATAAAGTCGATCCTGTCTCAAACTTGCAACCATCACAAGTAGTCGATTGGCGGTACCAACGGCGTAAAAATGGGACGATCGATCGTGTCGATCGAGATTTTTATCCCAATGTATGGGGATTGCTCCAGCATTGTAAGGGTTTAACGATCGGTGATAAGTTAGAAAAACGCAATCGGTTAGATAGTGAAGTAATCTTGTCAGAAATGACCCCAGGCGAGAAAAATTTTGCCTTACGCATCGAACATTTACTTAATAAAATTGTCGCACCAGAATATCGCCAACTGAACATAGAAGCTTTGATGGCACTGGCGGCTCTATCAGAACGGAATCCAGAGCTAAATATCGAAGAATATATCGTGCTGGATGTGTTGATCGGTCATGCTGTCCGCTTGGCTTGGCTGGATGCCGAACGATCGAAAACTACTCAATTCGATCGAACGGCTTTCAAACCGAGCGATTACGATCGATACAAATCATTTGCCTGGAGTGCATTTTATCAAAGCTCTCCCTCTGTCTGTGCTAGTTATATCGTCAAATCGCTCCAATTCTTGAGTCAACTGGCTGCCTGAGCTGTAGACAGTAGACAGCTAAGTGATTGAAACTCTACTGGGCACCGATCGGGAGACCCGCCCAGTGTTCTAATCACAATCGCACCTTGAGGCAGGAGGCTATAGGCTCTAAACCCTTGCTGTTCGGTAATGCTCAAATCCTCTCTATCCATTGACTCTAACCGCAATCGGATAACTCATCCAATTGAGAGAAAGTAGGATCTCCATCCAACTGCTAACATTTTGTCATTAAGAACAGTCAGTTAGTGCAATGCACTAGAGGCTGTTTTTTATTTGGGATCGATCGCTTAGCACCCAAGCATTCAATTAAGAACAGGAAATAGCTGATGGTACTCACTGAAATTAATGTTGACGATTTAAACAAGCTGATGCACCTGCGGATCGAGCGTTTGATCCACCTGTTTGCTTCGAGCTTGCCAAGTTGCCTGATTCACATCGATTCAGAGCACACTTTATCAGTCCATTGTCCCCATTCCGAAATCGTTGACGATCTACTCGATGAGTTGGAGGACTTGTGCAATCATGCGTGGCTGATTCTTGGAGCAAGTAAGATCGCCTTGTATTTCGGTCAAGAAGAAATCTTGAGTACTAACACTTATTATCGCTAATGAGTCGGCAGACAATTTGCCCACCGACGCGATCGTCTCTCGATCGATCGGCAGACAATTTAGTTAACGATATCGAAGCTAATTATCTCGATCGACTGAGTATTATATGAATCATTCAGTAGATGAAGTTATCGACAGATCCCGATCTGCTTGGGCAACTTCAAAAGTTCCTAACCACTGAATTTCCTAAGTCTCCAACTTTAAGCGGAATAAACATCATGACCATCAAAATATCTCAAACAAATCCGCCTCAAGATGAAGACGAATTGGTAAAAATAGCAGTTCCATCAGCGGGTACCGAATCTGACTCACCCACCCCTGACAGCTACGATCCCAATATCATTCCGGCAGAAACAGCAGCCAGAATGGAACGTGAGGGCGAAAACTATAAGCACTTACCCGAACATCCCCCAGGATCTGAAAGCCTGGATACAACTGGTGGTTTCACGGTTGATAAAGAAGGACTAGTAGATAACTTTGGCATCGAACCGGAAATGTATTACGAGCAACCTGGTGACATTCCAGCAGAAGACAACAAATAGACACTCGATCGCAGATTGCCTGTCTGTATCGGATCGCAGGTCGATCGAGCATCTCGACTAGGTTAATAGTTTATCAATTTTCAGGAGTGAGGAATCGTGTCAAGACAACGCGCTATCGGTACATTTTCTAATTACGAAACAACAGAAGCCGCATTACGAGATTTAAAAAATAGTGGTTTTGTAATGAATCGAGTTTCAGTAGCGGGAGCAGGTCTCGATCGCCATGCCGATCTGGCTGGAGCGAGGACAACCGATCGGCTGACAGACATCGGCACTGCCGATCCTACCGATCGTAACCCTCATAACGAAAACGAAGCAGCCGAAGATGCCAAAAAAGGAGCTTTAGCTGGTGGTACCGTTGGGGGAGTGACTGGGTTGCTCGTCGGCTTGGGTGCGCTGGCAATTCCTGGCGTCGGCCCAGTTATGCTCGCAGGTGCCGCCGCAACTGCAATTGCTACAGCGATATCCGGTAGTGCGATCGGTGCTGCTGCTGGTAGTTTAGCAGGTGGATTAGTAGGCTTAAATGTGCCCGAAGATCGTGCTAATGCCTATGGAGAGAGAGTAGAACGGGGTGGATACCTAGTGATGGTGGAAGGATCGACCACAGATATCGCCACGGCTGAAGCAGTATTTGCCAAACATCAGATTCACGGTTGGGATACTTACGATTTACCCAGCGAATCCACACCAGTCGTAGATTATTATCTAGAGCATTAGACCGGAAATCGATCGTAAGTAAAATAAATGTGAGGAGTGAACATGAATAAGCATAACGAGCGCATTGGCTTTGCCCAGCCGCTAATCCTGAGTATTTTGCTAGCTGGAAGTATATCGGCTTGCAGTACTGCATCCAAGACGGCAGAAAATGCCCCCAGCTCGACGGACACAAATGGCAAGACCTTGACATCCGAAAATGCCAACACCAATAAAGGTGATGCTCAAAGCGATATCCGCAAAAAACAGCTCGAATCAGACATTCGCGCCCGCGAACAACGCAACAACATCGGTGGCAATTCCGAAAAACGTGACACGGGAGATCTCTCTAGTGAAGTGCGGAGTAAATTAGAGGCAAATATTCCCAATGGGAAGCTTACCGTTGATGCTGAGAAAGAGAATGTGACTGTATCGGGGACAGTCGCAAACAAGGCGCAATTGGACAAAATCAAACCTTTAGCAATGCAAATCAAGGGCGTCAAAACCGTAATTGTTAAAGCTGTAGTCTCGCCATAAGGTGAGGCTGTGTGACTAAACAATAATCACCGTATAGATTTAGGGGCAGATTGAAAATGAGACTTTGGAACGATCCTAGTCAACTTTATCGATCTGCTCCTATAGTTTTTGGGAAAGAAAATTATATATCTCTCCATTGACGCCGATCGCGATCGCCCACTTCATCCACTTGAGAGAAAGGAATTTAGATTCCTGACTGGTAAATTACTATAACAGTCATATTTCAAGGAATCTTAGTTATGAATTTAATTGCTTGGGTAGTTTTAGGTTTATTAGCTGGTGCGATCGCCAAGGCAATCGTTCCTGGTACACAAGGTGGCGGTTGGTTATCAACCTTAGTTTTAGGTGTGATTGGTGCGTTTATTGGGGGTAGTTTATTCACCTTCTTCCAGACAGGAACGCTAGCATTGACAGCACCTGGATTGAGTATTCCTGGGGTATTCGTTGCAGTCCTCGGTGCAATTATTGCGATCTATCTCTACGGATTGATCTCCCGCAGCAATGTCTAAACTGTCGCATTCGCCGATTGTCAGACATTAAATTTCAATTTTCCAAGTTAACAATTAATCCAGAGGAGTCCAACATGAAATATCTTTCAACACTGCTATCTAATCTACGCCCCGTTAGGACTTTACTCGCCGTATTACTTGCTGCTGTATTGGTATTTACCAGCGGTTTGTCGGCACTGGCGGCTAAAAGTCCTGTCACCAAAGGCGTCGAACAGTTGAACCAAATCGATGAGAAATCCAAAGAGGCATTGGAGAATCCTGCCACTACCCCTGAAGAGATCGCCGATAGATCGAAAGGTGCTCTCAATGAAATCCAAGGTGGTGCTGCCGATCGAGACAAAATGTACCGCTCTAAAGATGTCACGCCGCCAGTAATCAAGCAAGCTGAAAAAGCCCTTAACAAATTGACAAAATACTAAAGCTGACACTTTTCTGCTGACAATACAATCTCGAAGTATTTCGAGCTATTTTAACCAAAAATAATCG
Source organism: Chamaesiphon sp. (assembly GCF_041737865.1). NCBI lineage: Bacteria > Bacillati > Cyanobacteriota > Cyanophyceae > Gomontiellales > Chamaesiphonaceae > Chamaesiphon > Chamaesiphon sp. The sequence goes on along the minus strand of NZ_JBGSQZ010000258.1, from coordinate 7,219 downwards.
ATTTACAGCCACAGCATAAAATCAGATACCTGCATTTACCTGTAACATTCCCACCATAAGTTTAGGAGAATTATCATGGCATACACAGATAGACCAAATGACTATATCAGCGAACAACGAGCAATTCCTGTTGCTGCAACCAACTATCACGATCAGGTGCGGTGGGGTCCCATTATCGCTGGGCTGACTGTTGCCCTGAGTACGCAGCTTGTGTTGAGTGCGCTAGGTTTGGCAATTGGAGCTAGCAACGTTGGCGGCTCTGGCGCACCTCGGACGATCGCGGGTGATGTCGGTGTGGGTGTTGGGATCTGGTCGATTATTAGTTTGTTGATTTCACTATTTGCAGGTGGCTGGACAGCAGCACGTACCTCCGGCAGAATGAACCGCAACACTGCGCTATTGAATGGTGCAGTCTTGTGGGCATCGACTCTGGCACTAAGTGCCTGGTTGATTTCTAGTGGTGTCTCCGGTGCCTTTGGTGTAGCTGCTTCCAATGCTGGCAGTGTCGTCAATCAGGTTCAGCAAAATCCTGGAAATATTCCAGGCACTACTACCAATCCGACTACTGGACAAACTACCCCTAATGTACCCACGATCACCGCTCAACAAGCCCGCGACATCGCTGGTAATACTGCCAAAGCAAGTTGGTCGTTTGTATTTGGTTCGCTCTTGGGATTGGTTGCAGCTTTGATTGGATCTGCGCTGGGTGCCCGTCAACCAGTCAGAAATATCGCAATCGATCGCGATTAAGCTATACCAAAAGCCGTCTGGAATTTTCAACTATTGCATCACTACGGAAAACAACAAATGAGTATTCTAAGTAGATTTCCCGTCATCCAGGCGCAGTCAGCACGGTTGAAAACACAGTTGACTGCATTGGATCGCAGATTAGCATTACGTTATGGCGATCGATACGATAAGGTCAAGCAACAACTTGATGAAACTAAAGTCTGGTACGAAAAAACCAGAGCTGAAGCCCAAGCCAGCGGGACTATTCCCCTGGAGCAAAAGCAGGCACAAACCGATCGCCAAGTGGGTGACGCTGGTTCGGCAGCAGCCCGCAAGGAAGCAGTTATCAAGCAGCAAATTAAAGAATTGTGGCAGAGCATCAAAACTCGCCAAAGCTCCTAAATTTTAACTTTTAGATAACTGCAGAGATCTTTACCCCACCCCAGCCCTCCCCTTATAAAGGGGAGGGAGTAATTAAAAGCCCCCCCTTGATAAGGGGGGGTTGGAGGGGTAACACTAGCTTTGCCTTCTCATCGATATTTATTAAAACAACGGATTGAAAAATCATGAACTTAATACTCGGCATCTTAGTTCCACCCCTCGGAGTCTTCTTAACCTATGGAGTTGGGCCAACACTATTTATCAATATTGGACTAACTTTACTCGGTTGGATTCCTGGCAGCATTCATGCAGTTTGGGCGATCGCTAAACAGAACGAAATCAATAATTCAGTTTAAATAAAACTGAGATTTTTCAATCGAAGTTCACTCTTTTTGAGTCATAAAGAACATGAATAATAATACTATCGCATATCTCGTTACTACGTTAGCAACAGCATTGGGTCTACTAGTCATCGACACGGTTGTGCCTGGGGTAGACATTGCCAATTTTCCCGCAGCATTAATTGCCGCCGTTGTCATTGGTGGGATCAATTCGACAATTCGACCCGTGCTGTCAATTCTGTCGCTACCGATTAACTTCTTGAGCCTAGGTCTATTTTCACTAGTGGTCAATGGCGTATGCTTATGGTTAGCTGCTCTAATTGTCCCAGGCTTTGCAATACATGGCATAATTGCTTTCATTTTAGGGCCAGTAATTTTGTCATTTGCGAGTACCTTCCTGAACAATTATTTTGATGAAAAGAAAATAGGTCAATCGGTATTAAATACTGAAGCGACTGCCGAGAAAAAAATCGCTCAATCTCCGTTGGCAACTAGCCCAAGTGACATAATTGTTGAGAGAAAGATCGAGCAATCCCCAGCGGGAACTAGCAACACTGAAATAAGTTAAATCTGCCCCTCGATCGCGATCTCAACAGTTGTCTAAAAGATTGAGGTATGAATACGGTGTTAGCAATAGGTAGTAGTTCGCAATTATTGCTAGGAGTGAGTGTGATGGCGATCGGGATGGTAATGTTGCCAGCGATCGCTACGGCTCCGCAGCCGCCACAATTGGTAGTTTCCAAGCTAAATGGGCGAAACATTAATATTTTATACGTGACTCGGAGTACAGATAAAGTCCGAATGCGATGTTATCCAGGGCTACAACCGCGTTTGATTGTGAGACAGCAAGCTGCTGGCACAAAGGAAGGAATTTTAAGCTGTGGGAATTAGCCGATCGAGATCTGACAGGGATTGGCAAATAGCAATAGTTGCTCAAAAAAAGCTCGTTATTTAATGAGGAAAGACAATGTTGTCAAGTTTAGAATTTTCATCATCTTTAAGTAGTCAGTTGTTGAGATTAGCGCAAATTAGAATCGAGCCAGGGGCATTTATCGTAGATAATCCTTCTAGCCCCGAAATTTTTGTGGCACTGCTATCAGGGGTCGCGATGGCATTTGCTTTTGGGCTACTATTAACCAATCTGGGGGTGGCTATCCTCTCATCTCCAGGTACGCCCGATCTAGATAGTGACTTAGATGATGGTGATGGCGATGATGAAGGTTTGATGTCCACGATGCGGGGTATCGAAACGAAAGTTGGCTTCGCCGCACTAATCACAGTGACGTTCGCTTTATTTGCTGCTTGTTATTTGGCGGTCAAATTCAGTCTGGTAAATAATGCGTTTGATGGGGCGATCCTCGGAGTGGTAGTTTGGTCTGTCTATTTTACGCTCGTCGTCTGGCTCGGATCTAGTGCTGTCGGCTCATTGATTGGGTCGATCGTCAGCACTGCTACATCCGGTCTTCAGGGGATTATGGGCACCGCTACGACGGCTCTAGGGGCAAATGCCGCCAAAAACCAAGTCGTATCGACAGCCGAAGAAGTTACTGCTGCTGTCCGCCGCGAACTGACATCAGGATTCGACCCCAGCAGCATTAAAAAGACATTGCAAAGCTCTTTAGGTAACTTACAATTACCTGGTGTGGATGTAGACAAAATCGGCTCTCAGTTCGAGAAACTGCTCAAAGAGTCCGATCTTAAAGATCTTGCCAATAATGATTTGCTCAAAAATATCGATCGCCAGAGCTTTGTAGACTTAATTAGCAATCGCACTGACTTCTCTAAACAAGATATCAACCAAATAGCTGACAGACTCGAAAGCACCTGGAAGCAGCTTTCCAGCAAAGACGGTAACAGCGATGTCGCCAGTCAGCTCACCAGTCTCCTCAAATCGGCAACACCAGAAGATCTCAACACTGACGAATTAGCTGGCAAACTTCAGCAGATCGTCAAAGGATCTAACCTCAACGATGGTAACGGTGGTAGCTTTGTCAACCAAGCCTTGCAACTCGGTCTGAGTTCGCTCCTCGGTCGGGTACTACAAAATGCTAATGTCTCCGATCTGGATGTCGAGAAAGTTTCCGGTCAGATTAATAAGATCAAAGCGTCAGTATTAGGCGGTCAATCCGAGCAGCACGACCAACCATCAGCCGACACCAAAATCAAACCATTTAGTGTCATTCGGGCAGATCTAGAAAACTACATCCTGTTTGCACCACCGTGGGAACTCAGTCAAACAGCAGTCAAACAACAATTCAAGGATGTTGTTTATGACCCACAGGCAGATCCAGCCACCGTGCGGAAAGAATTGGAGCAGATCGATCGTAATTACTTCGTCGAAAAACTCTCACTGCGGGACGACCTCCAACAAAACAGTATTGACAACCTCTGCAACTATCTCGAAGAAGCTCGGACTGAGCTATTGGATACCAACACGGCTGAGTCACAATCTCCCTCGCCAGTCCAAAAACAAGCTCAAGATTTGCGGACTAAGGTCGAAACCTACCTTCGCGACACGAATAAAGATGAGCTGAACCCAGAAGGCATTCAGCGCGATCTCAAAGCCTTATTTGAAGATCCCCAAGCTGGGGTAAGTGCCCTCAAAGACCGACTCGGACAATTCGATCGCGATACGATCGTTCAGCTCTTGAGCCAGCGTCAAGACTTGGATGAGGCTCAAGTCAATCAAGTACTCGACCAAGTTGAATCAGTTCGCACCAAAATCCTCGAAGCACCTCAACAAGTGACCGAGCAAGCTAAAGCTCAGTACGAGAAAACTACTGCTGCGCTGACAGAATACCTGCGGAAAACCAACCTCGAAGAACTCGATCCAGAAGGCATCCAGCGCGACCTTAAAAAGCTCCTAGATGACCCCAAAGCAGGTGCAGGTGCCTTGCGCGAAAGGTTGTCCCTAGTCGATCGAGAAACGCTCGTCAAACTGCTTACCCAGCAAGGTAATCTCACTGAAGAACAGGTCAACCAAACAGTAGATCGCGTTCAATCAGCCATCGAATCGATCGTCAGAGCACCTCGCCGCCTCGCCACTCGCGCCCAGAAACAAGCAGCCGAATTTGGATCTAGTCTCGAAAGCTATCTGAAAAATACCCAGAAAGAAGAGCTAAATCCCGATGGTATCAAGCGTGACTTGCAACTATTGCTCAAGCAGCCTGGAGCTGGACTTGAAAATCTCGGAGAGCGGCTCGGACAATTCGATCGCGACACCCTCGTCTCGCTCCTCTCGCAACGTGAAGACATCAGCGAAGAAGAAGCAAACCGGATCGCCGACCAAGTAGAATCGACCTATAAATCGATCGGCGAGCAAATCAAAAAAGTCCAGGAAACCTTCCAATCGGCGGTAGATAGCCTCTTTGGTCAAGTCCGCGACTACCTCAACGCCCTCGATCGACCCGAACTCAACTACGAAGGTCTGCAAGCCGACTTTAGTAAAGTGTTTGACGACCCCCAAGCCGGATTTGAAGCACTTGGCGAACGGCTGGGACAATTCGATCGTGAAACCCTCGTCGCCGTCCTCAGCTCTCGCGAGGATATCTCTGAAGCTGATGCCAACCGGATTATCGACAAGATCGAAGAAACCCGCGATGGTGTCCTCAGTCAAGCACAGCGCGTTCAGCAAGAAGTCAAAAAACGCTACAAAGCCGTCAAAAAGCAAGCCAAGCAACAAGCGATCGAAACTCAACAGATCGCCGCAGGTGCCGCTTGGTGGCTATTTAGTACCGCTCTGACCTCCTTGGTTGCGTCCGCTGCTGCTGGGACGATCGCGGTCAATGGACTGGGTTTTCTGTAAGCCTCTGAGACTGTAACGATCGCCAATAACTCTATATAAATCGCTCCTACTTTTGACAATTGGGGGCGATTTGGCGATGGGAGCGATCCATCCCCTTCTATTCCATTCGGTGCGTTACCATGCGGGGTAACACACCCTACCATATTCTTACAAATCACAATATCGTTATTTTTAAAAACTAAATAGTCCTCTCTATCGCCTAACTTCAGTCAGAAGTCCATCCACCTTTTGATAGAACGTTTACCGCGAACTAAATGATAATCTGACGTTAAAGGTTTGACGAACGGTGGTAGTAACTTGAACTTTGTAATCATAGTTCGTGCAGCTAATCTGCATAGGAGATCTAACATGAAAAAAATATTAAATTCGATCGAGCATCTATTTATTAAGAGCTTGTGGGCATTTGGATTAGCGACTGTAATCTTCGCCGCAAGTTTCATCCTACCCCAGTTCAGTTATGCAGCAACTCCAGCCAAGCAGGTTGCTGAAAAAGTAATTCAACCATTTGAATTGACAAATCCCGCAGCAACTCGATCCGAAGCCTACGACGAAATTGCCAAACTCAACAAAGATCCTAAAGCACTAATCGCTGCCGAAAATAAAGAAGAGCAAGCAGAAGAAAAAGCTTACGAACAAGAACAAAAAACGCTCGGCAGTATGAAAAAATAACCAATCGAACACCATTAATCAGAGCAGTATCATTAAAATACTGCTCTGTTTTGTTTTGCTAATAAGTAATATGTAATTGCGGAACATATTTGATGTAGGGTGTGTTAGGCGCAAGCCGTAACGCACCAGTGTCTTACTAAAAAATATGCCAAGCGATCGACTCAAATATCCGCAACATGTCGATCGCGATCTAAAATGAGATACCTAGATCGCTCACAGGTAATCTTCCTGCGGTGGTTAATTATAGCAACGAGATGTCCAGATGTTAGCCAAAAGAATATTACCGTGTCTAGATGTCAAAGCTGGACGCGTAGTCAAAGGAGTCAACTTTGTCGAACTCCGAGATGCTGGAGATCCAGTCGAACTCGCCCAAGTCTATAACGACGCGGGAGCCGACGAGCTAGTATTTCTCGATATCACCGCCAGCCACGAAGATCGCGATACGATGATCGATGTGGTTTATCGTACCGCCGATCGGATCTTCATCCCCCTCACCGTCGGCGGGGGTATCCAATCCCCAGCCAATATCAAAGACTTACTCCGTGCGGGAGCCGATAAAGTCAGCCTTAACTCAGCAGCAGTAAGAAATCCCGACTTAATCAACGATGCTAGCGACTTATTTGGCGACCAATGTATTGTAGTCGCGATCGATGCCAAACGCCGCCCCGATCCCACTAATCCTGGCTGGGATGTCTACGTCAAAGGCGGACGCGAAAACACCGGACTAGATGCCGTCAAATGGGCGCAGGAAGTCACCAAACGCGGTGCGGGAGAACTTCTCGTCACGAGCATGGATGCAGACGGCACCAAGGCAGGATACGACCTCGATCTGACGCGATCGATCGCCCAATCCGTCCAGGTGCCAGTCATTGCTTCCGGTGGCGCGGGCAACTGCGAACACATCTACCAAGCCCTCACCACCGGACACGCTCAAGCCGCATTACTGGCTTCCTTGCTCCACTATGGCGAACTCACTGTAGCTGAGATTAAGGACTACCTTCATCGCCAACAAGTGACGGTTAGGATGTAGACTGGTGCGATCGATTTAGTGCAGCAATTATCAAAATTTAGACCCCAAAAACTGTAGGGATCGGGCAGACGATTTCATTGTAGGTATTGTTTTGTTAAATTGCATAACTTTTGAGATTGTCAGGTATGATTGGGATATTAATTTAGATCTAAATTAATGTCCTAATCGAGGTAAATAAGCAAGATGACATTTCCAAGTAAAAATTATAACCTAGCAATTGCTACAATTGTCAGTATTTCAACGATCGCGATCGCCGCTGTAGCT
>NZ_JBGSQZ010000239.1:0-6870 GCF_041737865.1 Chamaesiphon sp. | reverse complement strand
CCAACTTCAACCGGAACAGCATCCAGCAAAACCGAAGTTTTACCAGGTTGACTTACATTCCGTCCATTGGCAGACGCGCTAGTTCCTAACGCAATGATCCGCAAGGCTTCATCCCTAATATTCTTCGCTGCGTTGATATCTCTATCGTTGCGACTATGACATTTAGGACAATCCCAATGACGCACGTTCAAAGGCATTTCCGATACTTTGTGAAGACAATTATTGCAAGTCTTAGAGCTAGGGAAAAAGCGATCTACTTCAATGTAGATTTTACCCAATTTCTCAGCCTTATACTTGAGCATTGTTCCAAACATTCCCCATCCAGCATCGCTAATCGATTTAGCTAAACAGTGATTGCGTACCATACCTTTGACGTTGAGATTTTCTACTGCAATGACTTGGTTTTCGTCTACTATCTTGCGGGATAGTTTGTGCAGAAAATCTTCTCGTACTCTCTTTATCTTTGAATGAACTCTGGCTACTAATCTTTTAGCCTTATGTCTGGTATTACTCCCCTTCTGTTTGCGACTAAGTTTTTGCTGTTTACGCTTGAGATTCTTGCTATGTTTCTTGAGATGCTTAGGGTTTGCATACTTGCTACCATCACTGGTTACAACAAAGTCAATCAACCCAACATCCAAGCCGATAGCTTTGCCATTAGCATCACTTTCCGGTGTTCCTAGTCCATCGTCAACCAAGATTGAAGCATAGTATTTACCGTCAGTATTTTTAGAAATAGTAACAGTTTTGACAGTGCCATCTAATGTTCGGTGAATTCGACAATGCACCTCACCAATGATTGGCAATTTGATAGAACTATCTCCTACTTTGACATTCTGAGGATAACTAATAGATTGTCTGCCATGCTTCGATTTGAAGCTAGGAAAACCGCCACGTTTATCAAAGAAGTTCTTGTAAGCAGTAGACAAGTTCAGTGCAACTACTTGGAGTGATTGGGAATAAGCATTTGTTAGCCAAGGATATTCCTTTTTGAGATTTGGGAGTAATCCTTGAATCGCACTTCTGCTTAGACCTTTACCAGTATCTTTGTATGTTTGCTGGCACAGATTCAAGCTGTAATTCCAGAACCAACGACAACAACCGAAAGCACCCGCAAAATACGTCTGCTGCTCGGCTGTTGGATAGATTCGGAATTTATAGGCTTGGTACATTATCGGTTATCGGCATCTCTGATAATATTGTAACGAAGATACTAGGAAAATGCAAGGAATTTGTTCGCTCACTCATACCCCGCCTCTGTTGTCGAGAGCTGCGCTTGTCGATTTGGTCGGCGGGGCAATCCCTCCCTCACTCGCCTTTCATCCCGCCGCCAAGGTGAGTACACCTATGGACGGGGGAATTCCCGTCTGTCCAGTTAAAAAATTATTCCTTCGATCGGGGGATTATTAGGGTCGATCGGAAACCTAGTCTGCACGTAGGGTTTTACCTCATCGTCCATGTCTTCTATTATACTCTGGCGACACTCAGGGATGTCATCGATATCGACCCCTCCAGCTAGAGCGTCACTAATACTATCGTACTCATCAAGGGGGTTGGAGTCTCCGTATAGGTCGAAATTTGGGTCTGGCATGTTAATGATGATGTGCTTGCCCACCAATTGTAGCAAATTAGTCGATCGCTTCTTGCTGAGTATCCAAAGCCTTTGCGCTTACGCGGATCGGTTTTAGGGTCTATCTGTCGTGAATGGCTACTCCCTAAATATTTCTAAAGCCACCCTTTAATAGTTAACTAAAAAACATGAGTCACGACATTAGTAATCTCAATTTAAGTCAACTACAAGAACTAAAATCTTCGATCGATATCACGATTGAGTTTTTCACGGGCTATGACAATTACATCGCGGCGTTGAGGCTACTCAAAAAGATCGATCTAGAAATAAGCGATCGAACAAAAGTAACTCACTAATAACGTCCAAAATAAGCGATTGAGGGACAAACAAGCCTCTATCGCTTACGCAAATCAATTTTAGAATCTACTATTACTAACATCAAAAACCATGACTACTTATACTTCTACTCAGACTGCTAAATTCGTCCGCGCCGAACTAAAATCTGCTTTCCCAAAGCAGAAATTCTCTGTAACTTCTAGCCGCCACAGCATCGATGTCTCCTGGTTCGATGGTGCCAGCACCAAGGAAGTTGCTGCCATCACCGATAAATTTGGCGGCATGGAATTCGATGGAATGCGCGACTGCGATACTTTCCAGAAAACAATGGTTAATGGTGAACAAGTGTTGTATTACTGCTACGCACCAAATCTCCACCACCGCTTTACCCACTCATTCGCCCAGAAGGTAGTTGCAAAAGCATTACAGCTCAAACCCTACCTCCAGCTCGAAATTATCGGCTACGATACCCACGCCGCGATCGATTATACCGATGGTTGGAATGGGTTAACTCGTAGTAACATGGCTGAAATCATTGATAATGTCAGCGAGAGTAATCTCCAAGACTTTTCAATCCCAAGCCAAATCGCAATCCTAGGAGAAGCAAACGACTCCGATCTCGAAGTTGAGATTGAGATCGTCCCCATCTCGATCGTCCATGTGGAAAATGTTGAAGCCCAAGGCACCTTTCCCAGCTTCAACAAATACGATTGCTTGGATGGTTACATCGAGCAAGTACAGCCAGCACCTACAAACGTGCGGATTACCGATCGCATAGAGCTGTCTAACTCTGACTATGACATCTTCATCAACAGCCTCTTGGACGACCGAGAATGGCTAGCAGGTAAAGGTGGTAGTGGCAGTACTACCAGACCAGATATGGATAGTGATAACTTCAACTATACCGAAGCCGATTGGGTAGAGTACCGCCAAGGCGTTTACCTGCTAGTTGTCGAGGTGTTTGCTGCCGATCGTGCCGTCATCTACATTGACCCCCAGGGCTTCAATCATGCTAGGTACGTAGGTTTCCCCGTCGAACCAGCGGAACCTCTGGCGGCAAATTTCGATATCCCGATTCTCCACGGGAGAAGCTTCGCCAACGCCAACGAGCCACCAAAGACCCCACTCCAAGATCGCTACCGCCTATGGGTAACAGCCCAAATCGAACGAGGCGCGATCGACAGAATCCAAAGCTATGCTGCTTGGGCTGCTTTCCAGATGCCGATCGTGTATCAGGAATGGGTAACAGCCCAAATCGCTTTAGGATCGATCGACCAAATCGTCTCCTTTGACGACTGGGTAAAAACGATCGCCTAACCTATCAAAAAAGCCCGATCGATCTTAGTAGGATCGATCGGGTTTTTTTGTGTGAGCGAAGTCTCTTGCGCTCACGCGAATCGGCTTTAGTCTCAATTACTTCTGCCAACAGCGCATGTCGTAAACTCGCATACCACTTTCTAGATCGTGACCGCCACGGTCTGTACAGCGGTAAGTTTGCCCATCGATTTTGGTTATTCTGGCATTGTCGGGAACTGTTTCCAGGCTTTTCCGAAATCCCTCTAATTTTGCTGGCGTGTTGATCTCTCGATAATTATCGGGAAGTTCACTCCGCTTACGTCCCTTAAACATTCCTAGATCGTTAGGCTCTGAAGGCTCTGAAGCTTTTAATCCTTGAGAGCTAAATATAAATAGAAAAAACACAATCACCAATTTATTCATTACTGCCATGTTTGCTAAAATCCTCCTTTCTTTAGTTACTCTTGCTTTGACTTTCTCTATTCTTCCGACTCATGCTGATGCTCAATGTATCACGAAAAAGCAAGTATTAGCTGAGATTCAAAGAAATAGAAAAATCCGTAACCTACCTCCATTGTTCTTGGAGCCAAAGCTACCAACTACATCAAACGAGAGTGTTGATGTACTGAGATCTTTAAAAGTTGCCCCAACGATGTCGATCGCTTACAAAACGATTGCCAAAACAGTTGCACCGGAGATAAGTCCCAATATTTCTATCGATTTCGGGTTAGATCGATACGTTAATGTGGCGGTTAAACCATTTGGGTATAACTGCCTCGTTGTTGTGACTTATGGGGAGCTATTGAACCTATCACCGAACTAGATTCAATAGCTTACTGCGCGATCGATCTAATTGGATCGATCGCGCCTTTTTTTGGGAATGAAGTCCTTTGCGCTTACGCGTCTCGATTTTACAATTACCGTGAGTAAATTTATGAATCTTTTCAGGTTTACAGCAGATCCCAAGTCAACTGCCAGATTGAAAAATATTGAGTGTGTCGGTGAAAACTGCTTCGAGTACCTTACCAGCTTCTCGACAGAGACTGTGTATAAGCAGCTCAGTTATCTAGGCTTTAGGAATGTAAAAATCCATTCATTTGTTCGCGCTTGAGCAGTATTGACTACCGATCGGGGATTTAGTTAAAAACGAAATCCCTTGCGCTTACGCGGATCGGTTTTAGCCCCGCATCTATAATTATTATGAATATCCCAGAAATCATCGATCGACTAAACATGTTCAAATCCGCATCTATTATTAGGTTCGGCACTAATATTGTCGAAATTTTCTACTGCTATAGCAAGGATAACAATGTCTGGAAAATCAGCTCTCAAGCTGCTAGCTCCAAGCCATTTGGAGAAGTTAAGGCTTTATATTATATGTCGAATCTATCGACAGACGAACATATTCAAGCTACGGCTGCGGCAATCTTTCTAGACTTTCAGTACTAGCCTATTGACTCATCAAGAAGCGATCGATTGCCGATCGCTTCTTGATGAGTATCAAAAATTTACTGCTTACACAGATCGGTTTTAAATTTTTAACACAATAGTAAAATAATGATTCACACAGGAAAAATCTTAGCTGGATCTATTCAGTCAAGAATGAGGTCAGATTATTTTGCGCTTGAATTCGGTTATGGCGGTTATGGTGCGATCTTAGAATTACTAATTAAGACTGATTATTTCGGGAAAGCTATTCGATCGAGTCGAAAATCTTTACTAGCTAAATCAGCAGCTTTCAATAGTTCAACGACTCACCAGTTAGCGCAACAACTATCGTTGTTTAACTAGCCTGTTAGCTCATTGTACATATTCAGAAAATCGACTGTTATTCAATCGATCGATCGCTTCTTGCTAAGTATCTAAATCCTGCCGCTTACGCGGAGCGGCTTTAGATTTTTGTACACCATAAATTAAAATTATGAACTCGATCGATCGCGCAAAACTCGAAGCTTACATCGAATGGAACGAACAGCAATTGCAACCGAGTGATAAGCCAGATTTAGCTGGAGTCGATTTCAGCGGCGAAGATCTCAACGGAGAGGATCTGAGCGAAGCTAATCTCGTAGGTGCCAACCTCAGTGGTATGAATTTGTCACTAGGAAACCTTCAAGGAGCAAACCTCTCCGGTGCAGATCTAAGTAACGCTTCCCTTGTAGGAGCTTTTGCTGAAGGTGTGACTGCTCTCGGTACCAATTTCAATGGTGCCGATATCAACAGCATCCATTTCTGCAAAGGTAATTTCACAGGGTCTACCTTCCGTGGAACAATGGGAGACAATTGTGGGTTTCGCCATTCTGACCTGAGCAATACGGATTTCTCAAATAGCACTTTCTGCGAAGCTTTCTTCCAAGATGCAAATCTAACTGGGGCAGATCTCATTGATGCTAACTTCCGTGAGACTGGATTCAATCGCGCTAACTTCACTGGTGCCAAACTCACTTACGCCAACTTGGGCGGTGCTGACCTTTCTGGTGCGATCGGTTATGCCCCGATTTCGCAACACTCGATCGATCTCCTCGTCAAACTAGCTGATGCTGTCATCCTCAACCCCGAAAAACTTGGCTTTGGCGGCTATTACTATCTTTCTGAATGGCTGATCGATCTCGATCCTACTGCTGCTCAAATGAGGTTACTACTAGGTGGTACCGCTGGGGCGATGGCTTGCCCGATTCCTGAATTCACCGCTTTAGATAACTATAGTACTAAAATCCTCATCCTCGAATTTATGAGCATGGTAGCTGCCGATCGCGGTCGCGCTTTGAGTGCTAAATATCTCTAACATTACTCTTCCATCTCGATCGACAATAAGCGATCGAGATGGAAGTAACCCATTGAAGCACCAAAATTACTAGGAATATTCCCATGCCTCACCTAGATGCAATTCGTAACTACACAGATCATCCCAGCCGCAAGTATGACCCAATCCAATTTATTTATTTGTTAAATAACGGCTTCTATTTGGGAAGTGAGGTCAAGCTTTTCCCTATTATCTTGACTTCCATCTACTATGCAAACTTGGGCGAACCTTACCGACAATTAGCAAGGTTGGAATTCTCAACTCAGCCGATGGAACGAAATGAGTCGATCGAGATCGCTATGAAAGATGCTGCGAGGCTAATATCTTACTGCCAAAAAACTAACTACAAATTAAAGCTCGACCCAGAATTAATGAATCATCGAGAATTCTTGGCTGAATTTAATCCCCTTTAGTTCCATCCCAATTAAAGCGATCGACTGTCTAAACAGTCGATCGCTTTTTGCTATCAATTAAACCCATGCGCTTACGCGGATCGGGTTTAGATTTTCAATTATTACCCACATTCTAGGAGTCAATTATCATGGCAAAATCTAAACCCCCAGCAGTTGATAAAAATCAACTAGTGGTAGATCAGCTCATTGCTCTTTTGGAGTCTGGGGTGAAACCCTGGGCACGTCCGTGGAAGTCTACCAAAGATAGCAGGGATTTCCAAAACCTGTTCACGCGCAAAGCGTATTCAGGCATCAACCCGTTACTATGCCAAATCATTGACATACTCCCACCGCTAATCGGAGTACCGATATAGCGGGGGATTCTTGTTCCTGGTTCATCGAAGTCCACTTACCGCATTAAATTGCTTCTCAGCGACAGCGGTGGTCTTCTCCCCAGGCTTTTTACGATTGCTCGT
>NZ_JBGSQZ010000196.1:0-2516 GCF_041737865.1 Chamaesiphon sp. | reverse complement strand
GTCAATTGTGTGATTATCTGGTCGAAGCTGAAATTGGGATGCTCGACGATACCTATTACTGGCAACCGCTGCCCACCGATGCCTGGGAAGCGGATCGGGTGGTGGCGGAACTAGAACCATTACTGGTGAAAAACGTCAATGTCCAGTTTTTATTACCGATGACTATATCCCAACAGCAATGGTATGAGATGTTTGCCACGGGCATGAAGACTAAAACGATGCAGACTTTGACGAAGTATGGGAAGCGGATTAGTGTACTCGAACCTTTAGAAATGTCTACCCTTGTCTACACCTTGCCAGACCAGAGCAAACATCGATCGTTAATGGTGGCTTTTACGCGGCTAACGCCCAAGACGCGCAGTACCGTTCGAGAGATAATCCGAGTGTTTATCGAGCCGTTGGATGAAATTCTGGCAGAATACCGGAAGCTGCCAGAATTATTTTGAGATCGACATATTGGAGTTAGTTAAACTAACTCCTAGCTCATCACAGATACTTCGGTTTCGACCTCGATCGGTACTTGAACGTTAGAGATCGAGGTGTAGATGGGAATATTAGTATCGACTGCCTCAAAACTAACGACCAGAGCGTAAGGCTGACGGTTCGCTCATTTTTAGGGAGGGTAGTCAGATTGCGATGAAAGGCAGGTATAAATGTCGTTCGGAAAGTTCAATAACTTCAAAATCTGTTGTTGGAGAGGATTAAGAGTAGTCAATTCTGGATATATTTCCGTTCCAACAGCAATGAAAACTAGCGTAATTTCCTTGAAATTTGCCAGGAGTCTTTCTGTCGTCGGTTGAGCTGTTGCACGTCGGGGATTACCAGCATAAATCCCATTTAACTTACTTTTATCCACTTCCAAGGCTCGTTTTACTTGAAATTCGACTAAAGTCAATAGCCTTAGTCCGATTGATAATAACCGCATTAGTCCCTTGATATGATCTTCACGTTGTAAAAACATTGGTCTAAGGGAAAGGGGCTGTCCTTTGAGTCTTCCAAAGCAATGCTCAATTAAATATTCCTGGCGATAAGCAACTACAGCATCTGCTAGGGATAACTCTTTTTTTGGATGATTTGTGGCATATACTCGCCAACCTAGCAGCTCCATTTGTTGCTCAACTAGATCGGATTCAATAGTGTATTTTACTTGAAAAGTACGTTTCTCAATTACTCCGGCCGGACGCTCTTTATATTTACGTTGATGTATTTGTTCGATATCTTCTGTAAAACTTACATTAAACAAAGACTGAACTCGATTCTTTGTAATTATTTCCTCTGCTGCTCGAATAAATTCTTGGAAGTCTTTTAAGGGTTTCTTTCCTAGTCGATTTTGATTGAGTAATTCTAGATTCTTTTGAGCTGTCTCGATTCGACTTTGAAGGGCTTGCTTCTGGCTCTGACCATGAGCAATTGAGTAAACAATCAATCGCCGTTCTGACCAAGATATTTCTTCTTTTCCATGTTTTAGGCTACAAGAATATACCTGTTCATATCCTTTGGCAATTACAACTGTTTTACCATTAGCATAGGCATAACTGATATTTTCTAATTCTATTCCTGCCTCTTTGCTCTCTGCCACGTATTTCGTCAGTTCTTCAGTTCTAACTTGAGTTTTCGATAGCGGACATAAGTAATAATCATTGCCAGCTTGAATAAAATATCTTGTGCCGCTACTTCCCATTTTACAATCTCCGACATATAGCATTCCCCTCTGCCCCAATGTTTTTCTCACCTGTGCTATCGCTGGTTCATATAAGGGATCATCTGCACTATTTCCAGCAACAATTTCACTGGCTATTGGTAATCCTAATGGATCTAGTGTTGCCATCATCAGCTTCATTTGCGGCAAATCAGGTCGATGATCTTTGCTATGTCCATATCGAAATAGTCCTTCTTTATTCTCATCCCAAAATCCACTAACCGATGTACTATCCAGTCTGACTCTTTCTGGTTTTAAATCATAGACTTGTAATTGCCGTTGGCTGAGAGCTTGCTCAAAACTACTCCACGATTCATTCTTGCTTAAGTTAAATAGAACACTCTGTAATCGGTCATCACTTAAATCCAATGCCCGCACTTCTTGACCTAAAATTATCCCCAGACTTTCTATCCTTTGTTCTGCCCATGACTGAACTTGGTTCATTCTGTGATCTGCTTGCGATAAAATATGGCTCAACCATACGATTGCTACCTGCCCTAGACTTAGACCTTGCCAATTCCCATGAGTCGGGAAATGCTGGTCTAGCAGCTCCTGAACACCCATTCGTTCAAGCTGGGCTAGCAGCAGTGGTATGTCGTCAACTCGCTCTGTCTTAAGGATTGTAGGCTTTTTCATTTCCTCACTTTACCCCGATCTGACGACCCCTTTCCTAAATGAGCGAACCGTCAGTGGTGAATTGAAACGTGTTGCCGGATGGTTTGCCACACTTCTACTGATTCCCATAATACAATTTGTGCAAAGTTACGCCAACAAAGTTTGAGTGGATTGTCAAGTGCAACCAACGCTTGCCGCAGAC
>NZ_JBGSQZ010000180.1:0-12704 GCF_041737865.1 Chamaesiphon sp. | reverse complement strand
GAGAGCGAGTTAAATATGTATCGCACTACCCCAATCGCTCCCGTCACTGTCCGCACCAGCCCTCCGATAACCGGATGGACAGTTAGATGGTTTGGTTGTGGGAGGGACACATCCGAGGGCTGGTGTTCTTCTGGTGTGTCGGGGTGTTGAATTGTCGGTGCAGATAGATCCTCCGCTCTTGAATTATCGGTAGATTCCTGCGCTACAACTCGTGTAGGGCGAGCGGTTA
The DNA here is from genome assembly GCF_041737865.1 of Chamaesiphon sp. Classification (NCBI taxonomy): domain Bacteria; kingdom Bacillati; phylum Cyanobacteriota; class Cyanophyceae; order Gomontiellales; family Chamaesiphonaceae; genus Chamaesiphon; species Chamaesiphon sp. Next base: position 12,475 of record NZ_JBGSQZ010000180.1, on the reverse strand, counting down.
TCTGTCGCACAGCGATTCGCTCATCCTCATTCAACACCTTCCACAGCTCGATTTTTGCGGTGGGAGTCAGATCCGCCGTTAGATCTCGCACTTCCAAATCTGAGCGAGCGGACGCAAGTTTATCGGCTAACTCAATTGTTAGCTCGATCTCCTCCAGTTCGGGATGCTGTAAAAATTCTGACAGCAGCACGTCCGGTAAAGCGGGAAGATTCGTCCGCACACTTCGAGCAATCTCCACAATGGATCTGACTCGTTCGACAACAACATTCGCCGCATCGCACTCAATTTCCCAGACTCCGCTGGCGAGTGCGTATTGAGACACATTCCACGATTCGCCATTGGAATTCCTTACTACCCAATCTAATCCATTAGCAGACACCACCTGGCAATTAGCTAATGCAGGATAAGTCTTGCGTCCAACTTTGTGTACGTTCCGTCGTAACTTACGCCCAATCTCGATGCTACGAGCTGAATCGGTTGAATCTTCAAGCGGCGGACTACTTTCGTCACTTTGATGCTCTACCTCTACGCTATGAGCATCTGGATGGGGAGCGATAGTCGTTGGGATTTGGGGGGAAACTAACTCGATATCTACTGCGTTGGCTGGTTCGTTCGTGACAACTGCGGCGGCTAACCCTGCATTAACGACGACTATCGCTACACTAATGATTTTGGCTAGAGCAGTAGCTAAGAATTCAAATTTACTAGGTTTACGTGTTACAACATGTTTGGCTGGCGAATTGTAGTGCTTAGTGTAGGTGGTTATAAATGATTGTTCGGGAATGGGGGAGGATAACAAAGACTCTGCTTGGACTGAAGAATTGTGGTGCGGTATGTGGACGGTTGTAAGTGATTGTTCGGGAATCTGGGGAGTGGGCAGCGGCTGTGCCGCTGCACATATCATAGGGGTTTGAGGGTGTTCGGATTCTGTCTGGGCAAGGGTTTGAGTCTCTAAACTTTTGGTAACTGGCTGGGCGACGGAATCGCTGCAATCGGCGGTGGCTCTGTCTTGTAGGTCGTTTGGTTGGGTTTGGCTGAGGGTGTTCGGATTGTTTCGATATTTTGGGTGCCAAATGTTTTTGTATTTGGTTAGAGTACTATTACTACATGCCCGATCGAAGATTTTTTTCATCTGCTCCCGAATCATTTCTTTGAGGTCTTCGATTTTTAACTCTGGGGTGAGTTTGTCGATTAGACGGGAGTAGGCTGTTCTGATTCGATGTATGGCGAGATCTGCTGTTCTTTTGTTGGCTGGGTTGGATTTGGGTTCGGCTTTTTTGAAGAGTAGGGGGTCGCCAAATGGGTAGTTCTGGTTTCGGTCTGGCTTGGATTTATATGGGCTATAGTATTGGGTGCGGTCGTTGGTACGTATCCACGACCGAATCATTTTCTCGATCTCGTGTTGATGGCGGCAGTTTTGCTGGTATCCTGGGGCGGTGGTGATGGCTTTGTGCATCCAGTCGTAGAGTTCTTTTCCTACTAGTTTTAGGAAGACGACTCCATAGGCTAGGAATTTTGGCATCAGGCTATATGTCTGTCCGTAGCCTGTCCAGCCGATTGCTCTTGCTAGGTTAAGGGCGGTTTCCCATTCTCTGGCTTTTTTCGTTTTGTCTTCACAGCTCTGGTATTTGAAGCGGTTTTTCCGCTGTTTGTATTTGGCGTACAACTGGGGGAGTTTCCGGTTTAATAGTTTCATGTCTTGTCCGGCTGCTGCTATCTCCCACTGGTCTAGAAATGCTGCTAGTTGGTCTTCTGTGGTGTCGAGGAGCGGTTGGGGGTTTAGTCCGTCGTCTTCGAGCATATATGACCCGCTGTTTGACTGGAGGGGTAGTCTGTGTCGCTTGTAATGGCTAAATTCGCCTGTTCCTGTTTTGGCAAATGATTTTGTGTTGGGAAATATTTCTAGGTGTCCGTTTTTGATGTCGAATCCGGCATCGGTGAGGGTGACTCGGACGCTTGCTGCTAGTTGGAAGGTGGAGACTTGTTTGGGTAGTGGTAGGTAAATATGGATGCCGCCGCTGTCGCTGCTTCTGATGACTAGGTATCTGGTTAGTCCGATTTTCTCTAGGGCGTTGAGGATGCCTCGGAATGCGTCGATGTCGTGGGTTGGGTGGTATTTGCTCAACCAGTCGATGTCGATGAGGATGTATTTGGTTAACTTGCCGAATCCTACGCCGATTAGCTTAGTTTCTTCTAAGAATAAACGTACTAGTTCGCCGGATGATAACGGAAACTCTGTTTTGGTGAGCCAGTCGGGTTTGAGCTGGTTGTCTGCTTCTATATACCCGAAGTTGTTGTGGCGAAACAGTTTGGGTAGTTGCGTGGCTAGGTCTAATGCTGGGTTTTTTGGTGGTAATTTCATTTGTGACTCCCCTCGCTGGAGTCACCAGTAACCAATCTCGAATCACGAACCCTCGGTAGAAGCTAGTCTTTTAACTAGACTCTAGTGAGGGGGCAGACAATATACGCCAAAAATGGATATAATGTCAATACAATCTTGGTAAAGAAAGTATTTTTTCGTGAATCCAGGTTAGTTCTGGTGACGAAACAAGGTCGTAGTGGGCTGCAATAGATCCTCTCTCGCATACGCGGGTGAGGTTTCTTAGTATCTGTAGGTAATACTAAGATTATGTACGTTTGAACTTATATTACTACGTTTTTTCGGTGGGCATTAGAAAGTTTATCAGATCGTCGTCTTGATTCAACACGTAAATGGAACTCTCTGCCTGCACTCGCAGGACTCTAGCCCGACCAAAATCCACAAATAGAGCTGGATCGTTATTGGGATCGACTTTGGTTTCGCCAGTCAGTACGATCGCTTTAATCGTTATTTTATTCAGCTCGGTGTTAGATAATCCTTTAAGCGGATTCTTTTCTTTCTTCAATGCTAGTGACATCCGATTTAATTTATAGCTTAATTTAATTAATTCAGGATCTCTGGTAATTCTTTTCCCCCCTTTTTTACGATTAGAAATAAAAAAGTTTTGACGATCTTCTCGCCACTTTACAAACGCATTTCCTTTGGATTTAAACATAAATGCAAAAATCCTCCGATCTGGAAATTTAACGAGTAGGTCGATAATTCCTTCATCAGTTTTGACACGAGGGGTAATCGTAATGTTCCGCTCGCCAAAATGTTTGAGTAGCATTTCTGTCACAGCAGCTAATCGACTAACAGCAAGGTGGAATTCAAGTGCTGCCGCCGTTGCACCTGCTCCGAACAGAGTGATTAGCGGAAAAGGTACAAAGACAGAACCAACAGAAAATGCTCCTGAAAATTTGAGAATATCCTCCCACATAACTTGTTGACTTTTCAACTGTTTTAGTGCTTCTTTATTTTGGAGATAGCCTTCCTTTCCTGTCTGAATTAGAGATTCTTTCGAGGAGAAATCACCTACTACATTAAAAAATTCAAATGAATCAAGATCGGTCATCGGACTCTCAAGTAAATCAAGTCTGGTTGTAAATAAAATCCAGATTTGGAGCAGGCAGCAGTTACTTTAACACTGGATTTTGAACCAAAATTAGGCGATAATTTCACCACTATTTCTAAATCTCGAACCAAAGCATTCAGGTACTTAAACAACCAGATAGATTGATATTTTAACCTGATGGCAAGGGGTCGGGACTGAGTTTAATTCCCAACTTCAAAGCCGGATTCGTCAACCATTTATCACCCACATGTGTGTAAATTGCCGTCGTGCGCGGGTCGGCATGACCTAACAGATCTTGGACTTCCCGCAGCGATGCCCCATTTTGCAGGGCTAATGTCCCCGCCGTATGTCGGAGACTATGAGCGGAACGCGTTTGACCGTTCCCCGACTTGAGATTGAGTCGAATCAGGTATGAATCTACAACATACCGAATTCCCCGCAGCGACAGTCGGCACTCACCCCGTTCGGGACGGCGCAGATTGACAAACAAGGGACTATTCAATTCTAAAGAATATCCAGCAGTTTGGCGACATGTAAGATATTCGGCTAATAACTCTGCCAGTTCGGGGAGCAGGGGAATAGTGCGTCGTCGCTTTTTACTGGCTACGCTCAAGCCTACACCCGCCCCTGTGCGGATGATATTTCCCAAGTTGCACAGGTGTAATTCGCGGGTACGCGCTCCTTCTAATGCCATAATCCCCAACAGTAATTGGTCGCGGTGGCGGCGGATGGGGACGGGTTGTGTCAGCGGAGCCTGGAGTAAGGCGGTAGTCTCTGCTTGGTCGAAGTAGGTAATCGCCTCGGTCGGGTCGTCATACTGGTGGGGGGGTTTAATTCCCCAAACGGGATTAGTATGTAATATTCCGTACTCCATACCTGCATCATAGAACCGACTAATTGCCGCTAATTTTATGGCGATAGTTTTCGGTTTATGCCCCTGTTGGACGAGGGCATAGCGGTAGATTTTAATCGTGTCCCGCGTCGCTGATGTCGGTTTGACTCGGCTGGTTTGACACCAGCGCAAATATTGTTGGACTTGGCACCAGTAAGTGCGAATCGTTTCAGGGCTAGCCGCGCCGTTAGCTACGTCGAACTGGAGAAAGTTAGTAAAGACCCCAATCAGGTTGTCGGCATCGAGGGTAAAGGGATCGTCAGTGGCGGAGATTTGTGGTGACAACATTGCAGGGGTGCCTTAAATCAATCTGATTTTAATCATCACTCTACCAAGCAATCGTTGGGGCTGAAACGCTGATGTAGATTAAGTTCACAATTGTGCCGGAAAAAACAGTTAGCGGCAAAAGGAGATTACGTTTAGGTTATGGCTGTAATACGCTCGGTGCAAAGGTTTAAGCTGTGGACAGTGCCGTCGTGCGGTTCGTTCTTAATTGGGCGAGGTGTGGGTTTTTCGCCATCAGGAATTAATTCTCGATCTTTTTGGCTGGGTCGGGAATATTAGCCACGATCCTAAACCTGTCGTTCTCTGTTACATCCAATCGGTACCTGTCGCTCAATCCTTGCCGCATTAGTGCATTCCTGACCGCAGTCGCCGAGCGTTCGGTTTGTAGCGATTTTTGCTGTCTGGACAGACTTTGTGGGTGAACCCGATAATAATAAAGCGGTTGGGGATGATGGTAGATAGTGGTGAGTTCGGAAATTTTCAGGCACAGATCGTAATCTTCTGCTGGGGGAAAATCGATATCGATGCCACCGCACAGATCGTAAATTTCCCGCCGCAGCAATCGAAAGTGGTGAGTCATAAAGTCGATGAGCAATCGCTCTTTGGAGTACGGGATCTGACATCTAGCTCCCAATCCTAACTGGCGACCCCGCTCGTCAATGAGCCAGTGGTCGGTATAGACCATGCCCACTGTGGGATTACTGTTGAGGATATCTATCGTAGCAGCGAGGGCTTCAGGAGCCAGTACGTCGTCGCTATCGATCCAGGCTAAATATCTATGGGATGAAGCCGAATTAGCTGCTCGTAAGGCATTGCCGCGCCCGGTATGCGGAGCGGCAATAAATTTGATGCGGGGGTCGATCTGGGCATATTCACGGGCGATCTCGACAGATGTATCGGTGGAGCCGTCGTCCCAAATCGTCAGGTGCCAGTGCGGATAGGTTTGGGTGAGGATACTGTCGAGGGCGATACTGAGGTATCGTTCGCGGTTGTAAACGGTCATTGCCAAGGAGACTGGCTCCCCTGCGCGGAGTGGGGCATGTTGGATGACAGGCTCTACTATAGGGGAAGGCGGCACCTCGCGCCGCTGGAAATAGCCTTGCATGTAGGTATCGATGCTCGGATCGTCGGTCTTGAAAAATCCCTGTTCGTCTCGATCGACTATCGACTGAGTTTTGCCCTTAAAGTCCTCGATTCGCTGGATGTACTGCCGATTATTCAGATCTCCATGCCAGAGATGATACAGATCTCCTGGGACATAATCGATCTTGCCCTCCGTCTGGGCATAAAACTCACTACTCCATCGCTCGGCTTCTGTGAGGTTATCGCCAAACGCGATTTCGACTAACGGGTGCGGGATTTGTCCTGCCGCAGCATGGGCGATCAGCCGATCTGCACACCCGACTAGGGCGCGCTCGAACAGGGGTACGGCGGCTAAAATGGAGCGGCGCGCACCCCACGCAAAGCCCACATTGCCACAATCGTAGTAGTTGGCGTTAATTTGATAATTTGAAGCGGTCTTGAGTGTAGCGCAGAAACTACGCCAAGCTTGGGGATGTCGAGCGAGCGGTGTGGGAGCTGGAATGAACCGATCTCGTTCGAGATGGTGGCAGTATTCAAAGGGTTGGAGGATAGTAGCCGTTTGTAATCGTTCGACTCCTTCTACCAGCCAGTTGGGATTGGTAAATAATACGTCGGCATCGAGCCAGAAGATGTATTTAAATCGATCGTCTAGTTTGGTAATTGCGCGATTGAGTAATGTTTCTTTATGCCACAACAAACTCTTGGCGCGTACTTGATGGATGCTGCTAGTATTGGGAAGCTGCGGCGTGCCGTTACCGATCGTGCACTCGAAGATCGAGTGGTTGAGATGTTGGATACTTTGATAAAAGTGGTGGAATGCTTTAATTCGGTATGGCGATTGTTTGGGGTTGAAGTAACAAGCAACGATCGCGGCTTCGGGATGGGGTTGGTATTTTGGTGTCAAGGCAGCAAATGGCTCGTATAGACTGGGGCGGTATTATTTTAGCGGTTAGATGAGGAGGGTGGAGGGTAGTTTTAAAAGCGGTAGATTGTGATGTTGTTGGGCGATCGATCGTCTTCGGGGACGTTTGATAATCTCACGCTTATCAAACGATTACCACCGGATAATTTGGTAGGACTACTTGGATATTTTCACCAGCTTGAACCTGTCGCCTTCGATAATATCCAAGCGGTACCTGTGGCTCAAACCTCTTCTCACTAAAGCATTTCGCACCGCTAAAGCCGCAGATGTAGTGACATCGTTCTTGTGAGTTTGAGAAATCATGGTGGGATGGACGCGATAGTCATAGAGTGGTTGCGGGTGGTGATAAATCTCGGTAACTTCAGATATTTTTAGACACAGATCGTAGTCTTGGACGTAGGGAACCGCAACATCGATCCCGCCAACTAAATCGTAAATTTCCCGCCGGATCAGTCGGAAGTGGAAGGTCATAAAATCGATGAGCAATCGCTCTTTGGAATAGGGGATGTGACATCTAGCCCCTAGTCCTAAATCCTTACCGCTAGGATCGATCGCGTGATGGTCGGTGTATGTCATCCCGACTTGAGGATGGGTATCCAGGATGTTTACCGTACTCTCTAGGGCAGATGGAGCCAGCTTGTCATCACTATCGATCCAACCGAAGTATTCGCGATCGCTCGTCATCATCGCTGCCTTCAGAGCATTTGTTTGTCCGGCGTGTGGAGCGGCAATAAAGTGAATTCTAGGGTCTAATCGGGCGTAAAGGGCGGCAATTTCTGGGGATGAGTCGGTGGAACCATCGTCCCAGATGGTGAGCTGCCAATGGGGGTAGGTTTGGAGCAGAATGCTGTCGAGGGCGAGGCTGAGATAGTTCTCGCGGTTGTAGACGGTCATCACGAGGGAGACGAGGCTGGGCATCTGAGCGGTGAAGAGTGGTTCTAGTTTTAGAATGCCCGTGACGCACGGGATGTTTGATGACGATGTTGAGAACTTTCACCCGCAGCAAAGGTTTCAGTTCGCTCTTACAGGCTTTTACATCGCTCCTGTAGCAAGCTCTAGATTTTCAGCATCGATTCGGTGTAGATATCATCAGTCTTGAGATGTTGGAGCGCAGAGCCAAACCAATTTTTAGGCGCGATGATTCTTTTGTGAGGATTTTGATTCAGCCAGCTTCCCCACCAGCTAAAAGTACTATTGGCAATGATTTGATGCTGGCACATACTCATTAAATATAGATCGATGTATTCACTGCGTGGCGGGGGACTCGCCACGCTGCTATTTTCGCTGAATGTAAATCTGGGGCTGTCAAATGTTTGTTTGCACCAATCAATATCGTCAGAAAAGACTAAAAATGTGGTGTCGCGGTCGAATAGATCGATTGCTAAAGAGTAATAGTCGAGCGAACAAATTGGATGATATTGTGTTCTCTTTACATAGTCGCCCCTCCTGACGTGAATCGCACAATTAGGTCGCTCTAAAATAAATGCGTATTTATATTTTAATTCTTCGATTACTTGGCGATCTGGGGTAAAAATATCGAGCAATTTTTGCCGATATTTGATAAAGTATTTCTCAGATTGGAAAAAGCCAACTAGCATCATTCCTGACTGGTATGCAATCGGTCGATAGCCAAAACCCTGTTCTTTAAATATATATTTACAAGGTGGAATCTGGCGATCTATTAAATTTCGATAGATAGTTGTTTTATAATCTATCGCCCTACTTCCTTGAGAAAGCTGGCGATGCCCGTTGAGATCGAAGACGGCTTCATCTTCATGTTCGAGCGCGACTGCCAGAGTAGTTGCTATTTGAAATAGCTGGTTTCCTAGTCCACCCAGCAATTGACAAGTAATCATTAGGGATGAGCTTTCTCCAGTAACATTAGAGTGTCCAAGAAAAGCATGACACACTCTTCGGCGTTCGAGCCGACTGGTGAGGATGCCGCCCGTAGGCTTTAGAGAGGTAGATCTGGTGGTTGGAGACTGTCGGAGCGAGAGAGACAAGGCTGGGCATCGAGCGAGTCAGAGATGGTGATAGTTCTAGGATGCCCCGATCGCGCAAGTTTGAGATCGCCCGATCGTCCATTTCTGTTGGTTATTTGAGTGAGATTACCGACGTTATCGTAACTGCGAGTGCGGATATTACCGAGTTGGTTGGTGTTGGTGATTAGTCGATCGATCACATCAAACTAACTCATAAGTTACAAGTAGCGAAAAATACCCGACCTACAAAAATATTGTTTTAATTTGTATGTATTATCCACCATGCTCCTATCATTTGAGGTATCGTTCTTTCCATTAACATAAAAAACATACCCAAGATAGTATTTATTGTCTCATCTTCAGATATAAAGCTCGAATACGTATTTTTTTTAGTTAGAATAATAAAAGAATAAAGATTGATAAAAAATAACACTAGGTTTGCAATTGCAATAATTATATGCCCATGTTTTATTAAAAATAGACCGCAGAAATAGCCTAATAAATAACCAAGTATTAAATTAAATATAAATACTATAATTATGTAAACAAAAATAAACAATGTGGCTTTAACTCTGTCTAAATACTCATTGTCAATAGCTCTATCATTCAATAATCTTTGAATTATTTCTGGAGCGTAAATTGTCAACGGATACATATATGAGGAACTTTCAAGCAAATTAATTAGTATAATTACCAAAGATATCACTGATATGATCGTCGAATTGTATAATAAATTCATTTGCCATTAAATTTCAAGTTTAGATTTTAGATACTGCCTAACACCAAAATCATTTAATAAATCCATATGCCCTACACCAAAATTAGCTCTGTAATCAGGTCTGAAAACCCTCCACCAAGCCGCTGCTGCTAGATCTCGTGGATCTATTGATAATGGTTTATTACTACCCACATCAAAAGACTCACATAGAAGACGTGGAGGTTTCGCTTTAAATGTTGGATCTAGTCTACCCACATATATATTTGCAGGTAAGTTTAATAATTTGATAGCTGCTACTAATTTATTGACAACAGCCTGATTTGCGTCAGAATGAGCAATGATATTTATTGGTTCGCCAGGTTTAAGTCCCCCTCCAAGCGTCAAAAAGGCTTGTACTATTGCAGTAGCGTTGGCACTTCTTACTACGCCGAAAGGATCTCTTGCGGCATCTGCTCCTAAAGGATTAGGAATAGGAACTACAGGATATTTAGCTCCTATTCCAAGAGAAACTGGTAAAGTACCAAACTCACCTCCGCCACCTGGCAAAATAAAGGTGATTTTACCACTCGGATCTGTTGCATTAACCGGACTATTTTCAACATACCGCGTCAGATTACTATCCCCAGCCCCAAACCCGATCGGATCTTCAGAGATAAACCGACCATTACTCGCATCATAATACCGCGCGCGATAATAATTTAACCCAGTCTCCCCATCCTGCTCCCGACCAGTATACCCATACCGAAACATAACGCTAGGATTACTCTGACTCTGAACCTTGCCAAAACTATCGTAACTAATATGGTTGACCACGCTACCACTATTATCGACTAAATCGCTAACAGTCCCCAACCGATCGGCCAACGCCCATACCATCCCCGTCGGAGTCTCATCACTCAACACTTGGTCGATCTGAGTACCATACAAATACCGATGCGTCTGAGTACCACTACCATCAAACACGAGCGCAATGTGATTCCTGTCTAAGACATACCGCTCCGTAACAACACCGTTTAGCTTCTGCCCAATCCGCTGATTATCACCATCATAGATGTAATCGATCGACTTACTAACCACCCCACCCGCATCCTTAAACACAACTGAAGTCAACCGATTCCGATAATCCCAGACATACTCCATCACCTTACCCGTAGCTATCTCAGTCCGCTTCGTCCGATTCCCCTCCCCATCATAGGTATAGTTATAAGTGCCATCAGACAATAACTGATTATTCGCCCCAGTCACATAACCGCCATAAGTTCGGTTTCCATTGGCATCGTAAGTATACGCTTCATCCGGCACTGTTGTATTGTCCGCACCAGTCAGTTGATTCGTCGGATCGTAACTATAATCGCTCGTCCCATCCACACTCGAAACAGTGCGTGCTAACTTATCGGCATTGTCGTAACTGTAATTATAACTAGCGATCGAACTCGCACCTTTCTTGTGACTTAGTTGAATCAACCGTTGATTATTGTCATAGACATAGTTAGTCTCGACAACCGAATTCACCCCACTAAATCGACTCAAACTAGTCAATTGATTGACCGCATTGTAAGCCATATCCACCCGTTTACTCTGGACACCAGTACCCGCTTGAGTCAACTTGGTGACGCGATTTAATAAGTCGTAGGTATAACCAGTGATTCCCGCACTAGTCCCATTGATACTGTCATTTACAGTCAACAGATTCCCCACTGCATCATAGGTGTAGTTGAATTTGACAGCAGGAACGCCAACTGTGCCTGTGTTATCGATACTGGTGACTCGATTGATCGCATCATAACTATAGTTATAAGTCGAATCAGGATTAGTCGAACTTAATAAATGTCCCACAGCATCATAACCAGAACTGAAAGTTTTAACCGTAGCACCACTAGCATTCAACCAGCGTTCGGCAGTTTGACGATTTAAGGTGTCGTAATTGTAGGCGATTTTCCGTCCATCTCGATCGACAGTTTGAGTCAAATTGCCAACATTGTCGTAACTACGAGTCCGCGTTTTACCTAACTGGTTGGTATCGGTAATTAAGCGATCGATCGCGTCGTATGTATAACTCGTCGTATTATTTACCGAATCGGTAATCGACGCGACATTACCAACTCGATCATAACTAGTTTTAGTCACACCCAACTTAGCATCGATCGCAATAATCTGCCGATTATTGCGATCGTAGAGGTAACGAGTTATATTCCCGATTGCATCGGTGGTACTAGTAACATTGCCTTCGGTGTCATAGCTGGTGGTGCTAGTGTGGAGCAGCGGATCGGTGATGGTAGTCTGTCGATCGACACTATCATACCCATAAATTGTCATCCGTCCCAGTTCGTCAGTTTGAGTGAGAACATTCCCAACTTTATCGTAGGTGACGGATTGAGTTTGTCCCAGCGCATCAGTAGTGGAAATCCGCCGATTTAAATTATCGTAATCATAACTGGTAGTCCGACTGAGTGCGTCGGTAGTCGAAATGATATTGCCCACCGCATCGTAAGCACTGGTACTAGCATGTCCCAGTGCATCGGTCTGACTTATCTGTCTATCTAGTGCATCGTAGGCGTAACTAGTAATTCGATTGAGTGCATCAGTAATGCTCAGGACATTCCCAACTTTGTCATAACCAGTGAGAGTTAGGGCACTTTGAGTATCCTTCACCTGGGTGCGACGATTTAGCGCGTCATATTGATACTCAGTCCGATTGCCATTCGCATCCACAGTCGCGGTGACATTGCCTAACTTATCGTACTCGGTGCGAGTAGCATATCCATTGGCATTAATGTATGAACCAGAAGTAGTAGAAGTTAATGCTCTAAACTGAGCGGTTTGGCGACCCAATTCATCATAAAAATACGAGGTAAGATTACCTGACGCATCGATAATTTGAGTCAGTTGGTTGGCTGCATCATAACCATAGTTAGTCTCGTTACCTAATGCGTCTACTTCCCGACTCAACCGATTGCGACTGTCGTAGAATTTCTGAGTTTTATGTCCGAGCGAGTCGGTATTGGCAATGAGATTGTCCTTGAGATCGAAAGTCGAACTAGTAATTCCCCCATCCGCCGCCGTAGTACTAATTAGGCGATTGCGCGCATCGTATTGATACAGGCTCGCTCGTCCGAGGGCATCTTTTACAGATACCAAGTTGCCATTATTATCGTAGCT
>NZ_JBGSQZ010000167.1:0-45212 GCF_041737865.1 Chamaesiphon sp. | reverse complement strand
TAGCATCAAACGCCGTAGTGGGAATCTTTCTGTAGTTGGTTCTATAGATAACAGTACCATGAAGGAAATCCTGTACACCCTTAATAGGGCTGCAAGGAAGCCCACGTCATAGCGTACTCGCTTGACGTGTGGTTATGTCACGCAAACAAACCCGACGGAAAAAAGACAACCCCGATCTGATCTTGATTATGGCAGGATGCGTCGCCCAGCAGGAAGGAGAAGCCTTGCTCCGCCGCATTCCCGAACTAGACTTGATTATGGGGCCACAACACGCAAATCGTCTCGAAGACCTCTTACAGCAGGTATTGGCTGGCTCTCAGGTAGTCGCCACCGAACCGATCCACATTATCGAAGACATCACCAAACCGCGCCGCGATAGTAATGTAACTGCTTGGGTAAATGTCATCTACGGTTGTAACGAACGCTGTACGTATTGTGTCGTGCCAAATGTGCGTGGTGTCGAGCAGTCACGCACGCCTGAAGCCATTCGGACTGAAATTAGAGAGTTAGCACGTCAAGGGTATAAGGAAGTTACCTTACTCGGTCAAAATATTGATGCTTATGGGCGAGATTTACCTGGAGCCACGGCTGAAGGTCGTCATTTGCATACGCTGACAGATTTACTCTACTATATTCACGACATTGAAGGGATCGAGCGGATTCGGTTTGCTACTAGTCACCCCCGCTACTTTACCGAGCGGTTGATTAAAGCTTGTACTGAGTTACCCAAAGTCTGCGAGCATTTCCACGTCCCATTTCAGTCGGGAGATAACGAGATCCTCAAACAGATGTCACGGGGTTATACTCACGAAAAATATCGGCGGATTGTCGATAGTATCCGTCAGTATATGCCAGACGCATCGATTAGTGGCGATGCGATCGTGGGATTTCCAGGCGAAACCGAGCAACAGTTTGAAAGTACGCTGACATTAATCTCCGATATCGGCTTTGATATGGTAAATACAGCGGCTTACTCGCCGCGTCCTAATACCCCAGCGGCGGTGTGGACTAATCAACTGAGTGAGGAAGTCAAACTCGACAGGTTGCAACGGATCAATCATCTAGTTTCCCAAACCGCGATCGAGCGATCTGGGCGTTATCTCGATCGAGTAGAATCTGTCTTGGTGGAAGAACGCAATACCAAAAATCCTGCTCAAGTATTAGGCAGAACTGGCGGTAATCGACTCACTTTCTTTAATGGTGATATTAATGAGCTACGGGGTAAAGTTGTTCCTGTCAAAATTAGTGAGATTCGCGCATTTAGTCTCACAGGCGACATGGTAACTCAGCTCGATTTAGCTCAAATTCATTAAAGATCGGCTCCGATCTTGCTCATATCGTCAGATCGTTCTTTAGATTTGCTTGGAGAGATAGCGAATGATAACGACAGCAACTTTAACCGATCGATAATTTGGTGAAAAGTCAGTCGAATGAATCGGGTACGCTAGAGACACAGTGTATAACTATAAGCCTCAATGCTCAGTCTCACCAATATTCTTTCCGTTTTACTACTATTTATCCCAGTTTCGATCGCGGGACACTTTTTACATTGGAGCGAACCGATTATATTTATCACTTCTGCGCTAGCAATTATCCCGCTGGCGGCATGGATGGGCACAGCAACCGAAGAAATCGCCGTTGTCGTCGGCCCCGCGCTGGGTGGCTTATTAAATGCCACTTTTGGGAATGCTACCGAACTGATTATTGCTTTAGTTGCTTTGAATGCGGGCTTAATTGATGTCGTCAAAGCAAGTATCACAGGTTCGATTATTGGTAACTTATTGCTGGTAATGGGGTTTTCGATGCTGCTGGGCGGGTTGAAATATAAGGAACAGACGTTTCAGCCCATTGTGGCGCGAGTCAATGCTTCGAGTCTGAATCTAGCTGTAATTGCCATGTTATTACCGACGGCGGTGGATTACACCTCAACGGGGATTGATGCTGATGCGGTACAGAAACTATCGATCGCAGTATCGATCGTTTTAATCGGCGTTTACGGTTTGACGTTACTATTCTCAATGAAAACTCACACCTATCTCTACGATTTAGATTTGGCAGAGCTAGATTCTGAAGAATTATCGGAATCCAATCTCGACGGCGACAACAACCACGGCGAAGTTAATTTACCGCTGTGGATTTCGGTATTATTAGGCTGTACTTTATTAGTTGCCGTCGAATCAGAATTTCTCGTTTCTACTCTAGAAGTTGCTACCAAAGAGTTAGGTTTGACAGCCTTATTTACTGGGGTGATTTTGGTGCCGATTATTGGGAATGCCGCCGAACACGCTACAGCCGTAACGGTTGCCATGAAGGATAAAATGGATTTATCTGTATCTGTTGCTTTGGGTTCGAGTTTACAAATCGCCCTATTTGTCGCGCCAGTTTTAGTATTGGCTGGTTATATTATGGGCAAACCAATGGACTTAAATTTTAATCCATTTGAGTTAGTCGCCGTCGCCGTCGCCGTCTTAATTGCTAATTCGATCAGTTCTGATGGTCGATCGAATTGGCTCGAAGGTTCTCTACTTTTAGCCGCATATGTAGTACTAGGATTTTCTTTCTACTTCCATCCAGTCATGAGTGGGATTGGCTAATTCAGGGGGTAGAGAGTAGAGGGTAGAGCGTAGGTTACTGGTGCGTTACGGCTTGCGCCTAACACACCCTACATTTAAATCGATAGCGATTGCCAACGACTACCCAACACCAGCAAACCAAAGTCCAAGCACCAATGCGAAGCGCGCTACGCTACACACCAGTCGAACCTTACGCAGGGGAGTTTGAGGGGCGGCGTTCCGCTCCTCAACGGGGGGTCTGGGGGTCGGTACCCCCAGATCCGGGTTCTGCTCGCACTAGGAAAATCGCCACCCACAAATTCTCTTCGTCTACCGCTATGCTAAACACCAGCATTAACGCTAACCCAGCAAATCCAACAACTACAGATCGATCGACACCCCACCGATCCAAATATGTCGTTATGTAAAGGAATATTTCAATTCTGACAGACTGAGCCGGATTCCGAGCGATCTCCAAGAAAGTCCGTGCTAACATCCATCAGTGTAAGCACAAATCATAAAGAGATATAGCTGTGGTACTACGGGTTGCTGTTGTCGGTTCTGGTCCAGCGGGTTCTTCCGCTGCGGAAGTCCTAGCGAAAGCTGGAATTGAAACTTATTTATTTGAACGCAAATTAGATAACGCCAAGCCTTGTGGTGGAGCGATACCTCTTTGTATGGTGAGTGAATTTGACTTGCCCCCAGAGATTATCGATCGACAAGTGCGGCAGATGAAGATGATATCGCCATCTAATATCGAAGTCGATATCGGTCAAACCCTCAAGCCTGGGGAATATATCGGCATGTGTCGGCGGGAAGTCTTGGACGGATTTTTGCGCGATCGAGCAGCTAAACTAGGTGCCAAACTGATTAATGGTACCGTCCATAAGTTGGAAATGCCCGGACTCAATACGACAGATCCTTATGTCCTCCACTATGCGGATCATGCTAATGGCAGCCTCGAAGGGGAAGCAAAAATCCTCAAAGTCGATCTAGTCATCGGTGCCGATGGTGCCAATTCTCGCGTCGCTAAAGCGATGGATGCTGGGGACTACAATTACGCGATCGCATTCCAAGAACGGATCAAACTCCCCGAAGATAAGATGGCTTACTACCATAGTCTCGCCGAGATGTATGTAGGCGATGATGTCTCCACTGATTTCTATGCGTGGGTATTCCCCAAACACGACCACGTAGCGGTCGGTACGGGGACAATGAAGGTACACAAAGCCTCAATCAAACATTTGCAAGCGGGTATCCGCAAACGGGCTGCCAAGAAGCTAGAAGGCGGCACTATCATCAAAGTTGAAGCTCACCCTATCCCCGAACATCCTCGCCCTCGTCGAGTAGTCGGACGTTGTGCATTAGTTGGCGATGCCGCTGGTTATGTTACCAAGTCATCCGGCGAAGGGATCTACTTTGCTGCCAAATCAGGACGGATGTGTGCAGAAGTCATCGTCGAACGTTCCGAACAGGGAACAAAGATTCCCACGGAAGCGGATCTAAAGGTATATATCAAGAAGTGGGATAAAGCTTATGGCTTGACTTACACGGTCTTGGATATCCTCCAACGCGTATTTTACCGTTCCGATGCTACTCGCGAAGCATTTGTCGAAATGTGTGGCGATTTGGACGTTCAGAAGCTCACCTTCGATAGCTATCTCTACAAAACAGTCGTACCTGCCAATCCCATCACGCAGTTGAAGATTACTGCCAAAACGATCGGTAGTCTGCTCCGAGGGAATGCTCTAGCTCCATAATTATCATCAAACTCACACCTAAAATACAGGTAGGTATCAGTACCTACCTTTTTTGTCAGCTTTAGGAGCTAGAGTGGAGGGCGGGTTTGAAAATAAATAGTCATCTTTTTAATAGACTCCTGCAAAAGTGAAAGCCAAATCTTCCCCTAAAGCCTAAAGCCTAAAGCCTAAAGCCTAATATTATCCCCTCGCCCGAAATGTGTCGCCTGCTTGCTTATCAGGGTATCCCCCAATCACTCGATCGATTAATCGCTAAACCAGAACATTCCCTCATCGTCCAAAGTTATCAACCGCGTGAAATGACCGCAGGGGTAATTAATGCTGACGGTTTTGGGATTGGCTGGTATCATCCCGATCGAGACACCGCTCCGTTTATTTACAAACATACTCAGCCAATTTGGACGGATATCAATCTCCCTCACCTGAGTCGATATGTAGAAACAGGCTGCATGTTGAGTTATGTTAGAAGCGCAACTCCAGGGCAAGCCGTAAGTCTGAGTAATTGTCAACCGTTTCAGGATGGTAAATTACTATTTATTCACAATGGATTTATCGACAAATTCCGCAGTGGTTTGTATCGACAGATTCGGGAAAAACTACATCACCATATTTATCAAGCGATCGATGGAACTACCGATTCCGAACACATTTTCGCGCTGTTGACTAACGAACTACATACTCATCCCGTTCCCCTAGAAATTGCACTCCAGCGCACCTTGCAGATCCTCCGCGATCTAGTCGAAGCAGAGCGGACGACGATTTCTGCCAATATTGTAATTAGCGATGGTGAAAGATTAATTGCTTCTCGGTTCGCTCATCGCACGAAAGTACCTTCTCTCTATTGGATTAGGGATAGTCTTGATTATCCAGATGCCGTAATCCTAGCCTCCGAGCCGATATTTGCTGGCAATTGGCAAACTTGTCCGATGCAAAGCATCATCACTGTCAGTCAGGATCTAGAGATCCAAATTCATCCGATCTAAACCCCTCAACTGTGGCGAGAGCAATATTCACCATCCACTATCCACCATCCACCATCCACCATCCACCGCTACGGTATAGTCTGATACGGTTATTTAGATCTAAAAAGTTGTTCGATAGAATGTAACAGTATGGTTTTCTAATCCGCTTTGATGATATGGAAATAAACAGTTATCGACCTGGTGACTTTTACGATGAATTGTTTTTACCTGACGGGACTCCCCGATCGATCGCGGCTACCCTCATCGAAAAGATTAGCAGCCTTTCCCTAGTGGAGCTACAACAGCAACAGCAGTTAGCCCAAAGTACTTTATTGAGAATGGGCGTGACTTTCAATGTCTATAGTGACGATCGCGGGACTGAAAAAATTCTCCCGTTTGATATCATTCCCCGCACGATTTGCGATCGCGAATGGACACAGTTGGAGCAAGGTTTAAAGCAGCGCACCCACGCGCTCAATTTGTTTTTAAGCGATATTTATGGAGCGCAAAAGATCGTCGCAGATGGAGTTATTCCCCAGGAGCTAATTTATTCAGCTAGTGGATTTCTCAAGCCTTGTATGGGGCTAAAACCACCGCAGGGGATTTGGTGTCATGTGACTGGTACGGATTTGATTCGCGATCGCGATGGTAGCTGGTATGTGTTAGAAGACAATCTCCGGTGTCCGTCTGGAGTTTCCTATGTACTCGAAAATCGGCGGGTGATGAAGTCTACATTTCCGCGCCTATTTGAGAAGATGCAGATTCGCCCTGTGGAAGATTATGCCAGTAGGTTACTCGAAACTCTGATGTATCTAGCCCCAGAATCCACCCTCGATCCGACGGTGGTGGTATTGACTCCAGGTATCTATAACTCAGCCTATTTCGAGCATTCCTTTTTAGCGCAGCAGATGGGGGTGCAATTGGTAGAAGCCAGAGATCTGACGATCGCCAATGGCTTCTTGCAAATGCGGACTACCAAGGGTTTACAGCAGGTAGATGTCGTCTATCGGCGGATCGATGATGACTTTATCGATCCGCTGACTTTTAGAGCTGATTCGACATTGGGAGTACCTGGATTGATGGATGTCTATCGCGCGGGAAAAGTCGCGATCGCCAATGCCCCAGGCACGGGAGTCGCCGATGATAAAGTGGTATATGCTTATCTCCCAGCGATCGTCAAATACTATCTCGGTGAAGAGCAAATCATCCCCAATGTGCCTACCTACGAATGTTGGGACGATAGTCAACGCCAGTATGTACTAGAAAATCTAGATAAATTAGTCGTCAAAGCCGCAGGTGAATCGGGGGGCTACGGTATGCTCATCGGTACTCGCTCCACCCCTGAAGAGCGGAGCGAATTTGCCGCAAAAATTGTCGCCAACCCCCGCAACTACATCGCCCAACCAACCCTGAATCTATCGCGGGTACCTACATTACTTCCAGATGGCATCGATGGTAGACACGTAGATTTACGCCCCTATATTCTCAATGGGAGGGATATTTACATTAATCCAGGTGGATTGACGCGAGTAGCCTTGAAAAAAGATTCCCTCGTTGTCAACTCTTCTCAAGGTGGCGGTACCAAAGATACATGGGTAGTTTGTTAGGCTTTAGTTGTAGGGTGTGTTACCGCGTTCGCGTAGCGTCTCGCAGAGAAGCGTAACGCACCAGCTCAAGCTGGGCGGGGGACAAAGGCGAGATAAGGAGCGCGAAGCCCAACTGTCAACTGTTTAACCTATCGATCGTCCTATTAAATTATGGTTGCTTTACCCGCTCGCTTATTCATGTCCGCTGCCGAATATTTAGACTGGGAACCTACCCAGGAGGAACGTCATGAGTATTGGGATGGTGAAGTAGTAGGGATGAGCGGTGGAACTCGCAATCACAATCGGATCTCATTGAATTTCTCGAAACTGCTGGATGATGCTCTGCTAGATCGCGATTGTGATGTTTATATTGCTGATGTCAAAGTTCAAGTGGAGCCAGGACGAAAGTACTTTTATCCAAATGTAGTAGTGACGTGTGATGAGCGCGATGATGATGCCCAAATAGTCCAATTTCCTTGTTTGATTATTGAAGTATTGTCACCTTGGACGGAAGCGATCGATCGAGGTGCAAAATTTGAGAGGTACCGTCAATTTCGATCTTTGCAAGAGTATGTGTTAGTTCAGGTCGATCGTCCAAAGGTGGAAGTATTTCGACGCAATAATCTCGATCGATGGGTGTTGTCTGAATACGATCTAGAAGATACTCTGCTACTAGAATCAATTGAGGTGGAAATTACAATTTCCAATCTATATCGTCAGGTACAATTTGAACCTGATAACTTGATATATGACGATTCAAAATCAGATCTCTAGGATCAAATATTGGTGCGTTACGGCTTGCGCCTAACACACCCTACAACTGAATTCTCAAGTCTAATACCTAAAGCCTAATACCTAAAGCCTAAAGCCTTCTCCCTATGCTAAGTCGTGTTGCTAATTCAATCTACTGGCTAAATCGTTATATCGAACGGGCGGAAAATATCGCTCGATTTGTCGATGTTAATCTAAATTTATTGCTTGATAGTGTGGTGGTAAACGATCGACAGTGGGAGCCGATTGTGATTACCACCGGAGATTTAGCTACTTTTCGTAGTCGTTATGGAGCGGCGACAGCGCAAAATGTGGTGCAGTTTCTCACCTACGATGAGAAGTATCCCAACTCGATTTTATCTTGTCTCCAATCTGCGCGGAATAATGCTCGATCGGTACGGGAAATTATTTCATCGGAGACGTGGGAGCAGGTAAATAGTTTTTACTTCATGGTGAAAGCGGCAGCGGAAGCCGAGACTAAGCCAGATCTACCAGCATTTTTCGCAGCGGTAAAAATGGCGAGTCACCAATTTGCGGGAGTGATGGACGCTACGATGTCGCATAATGAGGCGTGGCATTTTGGACAGATTGGACGATCGATCGAACGGGCGGATAAAACGGCGCGGATTTTGGATGTCAAGTACTTTATTATCTTGCCCAATGGTGTCGGCTCGGCATTGGATGAATTGCAGTGGATTGCCTTATTGAAATCTACCAGTGCTTATGAAATGTACCGTAAAATGTACCGCCGCATTAATCCTTCAGATATCGCACGGTTTTTGATCTTCGATCGACAGTTCCCAAGATCGATTCAATTCTGTCTCCACTCTGCCGAAAAATGCTTACATCTGATTAGTGGCTCTCAGAGCGATACTTGGTGCAATCCTGCCGAACATAAACTGGGTAAACTGCGATCGGAATTAGATTTTTTGTCGATCGAGGAAATCACCAAAGGGGGATTACATGAGTTCTTAGATGAAACCCAGAGTCGGCTTAACGGTGTCTCGCAAGAGATCAACGATACCTTTTTGACGATCGACACTAGGGTGGCATCATGAGTATCTATCAGATCGACCATTCCATCAATTATACCTATAGCCAACCAGTCACCTTCGCGCCTCACCAATTGAGATTGCGCCCGCGATCGAATCTCCATCAATCGGTGACGGCGTTTGCGCTGTCGATCTCGCCGACACCGCAGCAAATTGTCGAATCGATCGATCTCGATGGTAATGACTCGATCGTCATTTGGTTCGATAACTATCCTACTACCAACCTCCAAATTCACACCCAATCCACAGTATCTACCAATCTTACCGATCCCTTCAACTATCTGCTCGAACCGTGGGCGGCTCATCTACCGATCGATTATCCCCGATCGATGTCTCAACAATTGCAACCATATCTAATTGGATACCTAGCTGGATCGATCGATCCGATTGCGGCTGAGGTAGCAGGGGAAATCTGGAATACTGTCGAGGGGAATACGCTCTCCTTCCTCTCCAAACTCAATCAACGGATCTACCATACTTGTAAATATTCCCTCCGTCAGACTGGAGCTGCACTTCCGCCTGGGATCGTCTGGAAAAATCGCTCCGGCTCCTGTCGAGATTTGACGGTATTATTTATCGAAGTGTGTCGGGCGGTAGGATTGGCGGGAAGATTTGTCAGCGGCTACGAAGCTGGAGCCGAGAGTGATGACAGACACCTTCATGCTTGGGCGGAAATATATCTCCCTGGAGCGGGCTGGCGGGGCTACGATCCCACTCATGGCTTAGTTGTCGCAGACGGACACATGGCGATCGCTTCATCCCCCCTCCCAGTCCAGACAACCCCCGTAGAGGGGAAATTGCGAACCCTAGGCATGGTAGCCACCGAAATGAGCTATCGACTATCGATCGAGAAAACCTGAAAATTCACTTCGATCTTGGTGCGTTACGGCTGATGCCTAACACACCCTACTAAAACTACCCTCTACCCTCTACTCATCAAGAAAACCTGAAAATTCAGTTCGATCCGGTGCGAGATCGGTATTTCGCTCCCAATCGATCGGTGGCATCCGCTCGAAAGCAGTTTTGAGAAAGGATTCCCACTCTCTACGGACTTGTAGTAGGTAAGGATCGCCTCGGTGGAAGGTAAGCTGGTGGCGAATCTCGAAACTATCAGCATGATACATCATTAGATCGATCGGTGGGCCGACAGAGACATTTGATTTCATTGTCGAATCGAAGGATAGGAGGGCACATTTAGCCGCATCTTCGATACTAGTCTCAAAGGTCAAAGTTCGATCTAAAATTGGTCTACCATACTTAATTTCGCCAATTTGTAGAAACGGCGTTTCGGGCATTGCCTTGATGAAATTGCCCTGACGGTAGAGCATATATAACTCCGTCGGTTGCCCGCGTACTTGCCCACCCAGTAAGATATTACAGCTACTATCGATCCGATCTTTTTCTAGCCATTCCCTTTCCCTGGCTTGGATCTGTCGTAATTTCTCCCCTAGATAGCAAGCGATATCATACATACTCTGGTGAGAATGTAAATTTTCGACATCTAGAGATCCCAAATCTTGTTCTACACTAAGTATGACAGACTGGGTAATCGATAGATTTCCCGAAGTACACAACACAACAGTTCGATCGCCAGGTACAGAAAAATCAAACATCTTCCGATAGGTAGAAACATAATCAACTCCCGCATTAGTTCGAGAATCGGCTGCCATTACCAATCCATGAGCAGAAATAATTCCCAAACAGTAAGTCATAATTTAGCAGTTTAGTCCCAATTAAAAGTAATTACCGCCCATCTAATCTCTGAGTCCTCATCCCTAATTTAAATTGGTAAGCAAATAATGAATAAAATTCCATTATATTTACAGATTGTTGCCGCTCTAATTGTAGCAGTAATAGTTGGCGTACTTTTAGGTGCAGGAAACCCGATCTTGGATCGGGAAGTCATCAACCATTTAGCATTGCCAAGTACGCTGATTCTCAAGGCTTTGCGAACTCTAGCAACTCCACTAATTTTTCTAGCCATCCTCCATACCTTTTTGACAGCAGAGATTCCTAGTAACTCTGGGCGAAAGTTATCGATCTTATTAATTACTAATACACTAGTAGCGATCGCGATCGGCTTACTAGTTGCGAATATTTTACGCCCTGGTGCTGGAGGACAATCCTTAGTAACTTCGCCAACTACGAATACTACTGCCAAACAACTCGATCCCTGGAGTTTACTTGCTGATATTATTCCCGATTCGGTACTAAAACCGCTAGTGGATAACAATGTGATTTCGCTGATATTTGTAGCACTGGCATTTGCAATTGTCCTCAGAGCAATTAAGACAGAACAAGTAAATCGGGGACAGCATGATTATTTAGCGATCGAGCAGACAATTGGCTTATTATTTGATGCAGTAATTAGAATTTTACATTGGGTAATTGCTTTAGTTCCATTTGCTGTATTTGGGATTGTTTCTAAAACAATTGCCCTTCAAGGATTTGCTCCATTCAAAGCTTTGGGTGCGTTTGTGATTGCGGTAATTTTGGCGTTATTACTTCAAGCTGCTTACTATCTAATTAGAGTTAAACTTGGATCTTGGGTACCGCCGCTAAAATTTCTCTCAGGTGGATCGGATGCGTTGATTACTGCTTTTTCGACGGGTTCTTCGACGGCAACTATGCCGCTCACTTTTAGATCTTTGATTGAAAAAGTGGGGCTACGCGAGTCTTCAGCTTCGCTCGGCGCACTGGTGGGGAGTAACTTTAATAATGATGGTACCGCGCTCTATGAGGCGATGTCGGCACTATTTATCTCTCAGGTATTGGGGCAAAATCTGACACTGGTACAACAGGTGATGGTGATGCTAACTTCAATTGTGGCATCTGTGGGGGCTGCGGGAATCCCCGAAGCGGGGTTAGTGACGATGACGTTGGTATTTTCTTCCGTGGGGTTGCCGACGGAGTATATTGCGATCCTAATTACGGTAGACTGGTTTCTCGATCGATGTCGAACCGCAATCAATGTTATGGGTGATATGACTGTAAGTGCGCTCATTGATGGTAAACGCCCAAAACCCCATGATGAGCCAATTGTTGCCGCCCAAACTAAGGAATTATGAGCTTAAAGCAAACAAAATGGTTTAAAACTGCCTTAAACATCGAAAGTTCGGTAATTCCAGCTATTCTCAGTCGAGTTTTATGGTGTGGAGCTTTTGGCTTATTTATATCAGTTTTGAATTTCTACAAAATCCCGATTGTAGCTAAAGCCATCGGGGGAATTATTCCGAGTATCGTCTTAGGTTTATTATTAGTATTTCGGACAAATACTGCTTATGAAAGGTTTTGGGAGGGACGAAAAGCTTGGGGGAATATTGTCAATCATACTCGTAATTTATCACGATTAATTTGGGTCGCTATTACTGAGATCGAGCCGACTCATCAGCAGGAAAAAGAGCAAGCTGTAAAATTATTAGTAGCATTCGCTATTGCTACTAAGTTACATCTAAGGGCGCAGCCTGTTGACGATCGCTTGTCAAAACTTGTCTCGCCGCTGCAATTTGCCAAGCTCCAAACCATGAACAATCCGCCGCTAGAAATTGCTTTTTGGATTAGTGATTTTCTCCAAGCAAAACAGGAGCAGGGACAGATTAGTCTGTATCAAATGAATGAATTGCAAACGATCTTAAACAGTCTAGTCGATACGCTTGGTGCTTGCGAACGGATACTCAGGACACCAATGCCGCTAGCTTACGCCATTCACCTCAGACAATTACTGTTTATTTATTGCTTGTTATTACCTTTTCAAGTTGTCGAAGAACTTAGATGGTGGACAGCACCAGCGACTGCTTTAGTTAGTTTTACTCTATTTGGAATTGAAGCGATCGGTGTAGAGATTGAAAATCCTTTTGGTACAGATCCTAACGATCTACCTCTCGATACAATTTGCGATACGATCGAGCGCAACATTAACGATCTAATTGGAATCGAACCGCATTATCGGCGAGTGGGTATCTATGGTAATAATCTGGGCGAGCAATTGAATTAGGCTTTAGGCTTTAGTTTTGAGGTTTGAGGTGTTAGGTGTTAGGTGTTAGTTTTTAGGCTTTAGGCTTTAGGTTTTGGGTTTTAGGTGTTAGAAGAAAAAACTAGTCTTGATAATTGGCTATTTCTTGCTTGATATTGAAACGAGCGATCGATTCTAATTCATCGCTGAGTAAATCTGTATAATAAAGTCGATCGCGTTGGAGAAAGCTTTCTAATACTTGGGTGCGTCCGACTTTGTATGCGGCATCTGATACCCAACTATATTCACAGCGAATCGATCGCATATAAGCTTGATATTGGGCTGGATCTGCACCGAGAATGGCTAGATCTGCATCCAAAAAAATACATAGATCGGGATCGTCAGGATCGATTTGATGTCCCTGTGTTGCCAAAATAAGCTGCTGTACGCGATCGATTAATTTGCTCGAAATACCGATGTTTTTGAGTAATTCTTCAGCAAATTTAGCACTTTGAGCTTCATTATCTGAAGCTTGGGAATCATATACAAAATCGTGAAACCAGACTGCTAGTTTTACAGCAGTAGGATTTTAAATTGATGTTTCGGCAAACCGATCGATTGTCGTGAGGAGGCGATCGATATGATGGAGATTGTGGTAATGACGATCTGGTTGAGTATATGCAGCAACTAGAATATTAAAGACTCGCTGCTCCTCGCAGGTAGAGAATCGCGCCGTAAAACATTGTTGCCATTTATTAGCTAATCGATCGAGATCGGACATGACTTCAACTTTCAACCAATTGACAGTTGGCAACTTTGGTAAGTAGAAAGGGGGCAATTTCTGAGAGGCTAAGAATGTGTCCGACAGAGCCAGAATCGATCGCGAATTTGGACATGCCAAACACCAGACAACTTTGTTCATCTTGAGCAATCGTTATCCCCCCAGCAGCGGCTACAGCCTCAGTGCCAACGACTCCATCGGTACCCATGCCCGTGAGCAATATACTCGCACTAGAGCTACCGTAGATCCTCGCTACAGAGCGAAATAGAGCATCGATCGAGGGGCAAGTACCATTAGCAGATATGAAGTTACTGTAGATAAATTTACCCTGAGCATCAAATTCTAAATGCGCCCTCTCTGGTGCGAAATAGACTGTTTTAGGTGCGGGAGTCTCACCAATTTGGGCGACTTTGACATTTAAATGTGCATCTTCCTTGAGCCAGCTAATCAACCCTGTCAAAAATCCATCGCCGATATGTTGGGCGCAAATCAGGGGGATGGGGAAATCTGGAGGTAGGGAAGTAACGAGCTTATGGATGGCTTGAGGGCCACCTGTCGATGCACCGATCGCGATCGCGCGTAAGCTACTAGGGTCATTAATATGGGCACTAGCACCAGTCGATTGCCATTCTGGATGCTGAGATTTAGCTTTGACAGTCACCTGCGAGAGCATTTTAATTTTAGCAAGCAGTCGCTGCTTGACTTGCTCGTATTCCCGATAGTCGCCGCTGATAGGTTTGGGGAAGATATCCACCGCACCTGCTTGGAGTAGTCCAAAGATATTTCTAGTATCGTCTTCCTGAACTGAGTTACTAATCACTAAAATCGGACGGGGGAATTTTGCCATTACCTCTTTGGTGAGTTCCAACCCATCGATCGGTGCCATGTGCAAATCGGTACAAATCACACTAGGATTGACTTGAGGAATCAGTTCTAGAGCTTCTCGACCATTTCGGGCAGTACCGACTATTTCAACTTCTGGGCTACTTCTCAATAGACGTTGCAGCAGTTCGAGCGCGATGAGCGAATCTTCGACGAGGAGAACTTTAATAGGCATGGTTTTAGGTTTTAGGCTTTAGGCTTTAGGCTTGAGGTTTGAGGTTTTAGGCTTCAAGGTTGGGCTTGAGGAGTTAGGAATTGGGTAAGGCTTGAGCTTTGAGATTTTAAGGGTTGAGGCTCTAGGGGATTTTTTCTAGGTATCGATCGATACCTAAAGCCTAGTCCCTAAAGCCTCAAGCCTCAAGCCTCAAGCCTACTTTATTGGTCTTGCTTTGACTGTCATTCCTGCTAGGAGTTTGATTTTAGAGAGGATTTTTTGTTTGACTGCTTCGTATTCGGCATAGTCACCGCCCATCGGTTTGGGGTAAATATCTGAGGCTCCAGCTTGGAGCAGTGCGAAAACATTTTTGGTATCGTCTGATTTGACGGAGTTGCTGAGTACCAGGATCGGGCGGGGGAAGTTTGCCATCACTTGTTTGGTGAGTTCCAATCCATCGATCGGTTCCATGTGGAAGTCTGTACAGATAACGGTAGGATTGAGACGGGGAATCATTGCTAGGGCTTCTTGACCATTCCGAGCGACACCGACAATTTCGATTTCGGGAGTAGATTTAAATAGCCGTTGCAGTACTTCCATTGCTACGGGAGAATCTTCAACGATGAGAACTTTAGTAGGAGCCATGATGGGGGATGGGTGAATGGTGGATGGGTGGATGGGTGGATGGGTGGATGGTGGATGGGTGGATGGGTGGATGGTGAATGAGTCAATAGTCAGGAATTGGGAGTAGAAAGGACGCAAGCGTCCTTATACCTATCCACCATCCACCATTCACCATTCACCTTCCACCTTCCACCTTCCTAGATCAACCTCTCAAGCGTATCCAGCAACAGTTGCTGGTCGAAATCGCCTTTGGTGAGATAGGCATTGGCACCAGCTTGAAAGCCGCGATCGCGATCGACTGCTTGTGATAGGGTTGTTACCAAAACTATTGGGACTTGGGATTGGGTGCTGGAGCGGATGGCTGCTGTCAGTTGTAATCCGCTCCAGCGGGGCATTTCTACGTCGGAGACGACGAGATCGTATTGACCTGCTTGGAGTTTTTCCCAGCCCTCCAAGCCGTCATTTGCGGTGGTGACGCGGTAGCCAGCTCCCTCCAAGATCCGCGTCATTTGAATCCGAATCACGCGTGAGTCTTCGACTAGCAAGATCGCTGGCGCAACCGCCGCAATCGGTGTAATCGCTGCGACTTTTGATGAGAGCGGATTGCCCCCCGCAGCCGTTGTCAGCAGATCGATCGGGTTGAGCACCAAGCAGACTTCTCCCGTACCTAAAATTGTTGCCCCAGCTAGGTGAGGAACATGTTTGAGGAGCGGATGGGGGGCTTCGATGGTGACTAACTGTCGATCGTCGATCCGATCGACCAGCAGTGCCAATTTTTGCCGTCCTGACTGGATTAGTAGACAAGCGATCGAATTGGAGGTGCGTTTGATTTCTCCAGGGGAGTGGGGTGTAACGGAGGGCAGGGAGAGCAGATCGGCTAGCCAAGCAACTGTCACCGTCTGTCCGTCGATCTCGGTGGTAGAAGTGCCACTGAGTGCAAAGATTTCGGCTTTATTAACCAGCAACATCCGATCGACAAATTCTACTGGGATGGCGTAAGTTTGGTTGCGAACATTTACCATCATCACTTGAGAACTACCGATCGTATGACTGAGGACGATCCTGAACTTACATCCACCATTTGGTGATGATTCAACATCTACCGAACCTTTAATTCGTTCGACATTGGTACGGACGATATCCAATCCGACGCCGCGCCCAGATAGCTCTGTGACTCGCGTACGGGTAGAAAACCCTGACGCAAAGATCAGAGATTGAATCTTGTCTATACTCATCAGTTCCAACTCGGCACTAGTATATAAGCCCCGCTTGATGGCTGTGGCTTTAATCCGTTGTATGTCCAATCCCCGCCCATCGTCAAGGATCTCGATCGTCGTTTGGTTGCCAGCTTGACGGACTTGGATCGTCAAGTTAGCAGCAGTCAATTTATCCTGCTGGAGGCGTTCTTTAGGCGTCTCAATGCCATGATCGATCGCATTTCGCAAAATGTGCGTCAAGGGGTCTTTTATCTCTTCTAGAAGCCGTTTATCGAGGAGGAGATCGCCACCCTCGATCGCCAAATTAATTTCTTTAGATTGAGTTTTGGCTAAATCTCTTACCATCCGAGGAAAGAGATTAAAGATCGTTGATAGTGGTAGTAGTCGGAGCTTTTTGACTCCTGATTCTAGAGCGGAGGTAACTAGATCTAGTCTGGAGCTATCTCCATCGATCGATTTTTTAAACTTAGCGATTAATGCGCCCATTTGCTCCCACTGCTGATGATTGCGGCTCAGTTGCCGATGCAGTGGCGATTGTGGAGGAGTTTGTTGGAGTATTTGGATCTGTTGCAGATCGCGGTTGCCATTCTCCCAGAGTTCCATCATTGCTTCGAGATCGAGCAATCTACTGGCGATTTGCTGGTTGATGACATTAATTTCACCAGATTGTCCCATCAGGGCATCTAGTTGCTTGGCTTCCACCCGAATTGTTTCGATTTGGTAGTCACTGACATTTGCTGTCGGAGCAGCTACGGCAGATTGAACTTGTAGGGTGGGGATGGGGTTGTCAACTGCTGAAGATATTGCTACTTCCTCGGTAGGAATGTTGGTACCAAACAGGATCGGCTCTCCCAAATCTCCGCTCATCGGGATCGACAGGCTCTCGAAAGTGGTAGCGAAAAGATCTGCATCAAAGATCGATCGATCTACCGAGCTACGGGTGCCATCACTATCTGAAATATCAGACATCAGTAACAAGTTATCGTCTGACAGAAAGATCTGCTCCAGATCTGTTGGTGCAGTTCCAGGCATCAGATCGAAGTCACTAAAAACTATATCGCGATCGAGCTTTGGTAAAGTCGAGTCAGGTGGAAATAGTGCGCCTAACTCCAAGAAATTTGTTTGGGGCGTATCAGTGTCCCAGGGCAGAGCTTCCAACGACATTGGTGCAAGTAAGTCATTGTTTTCATGTACCCACAGATCTGAAGACATCTCAAACAGAGGTTCTTCATTAGAGAGTGTTATCCAACCATCGGATACTTGCCCATCGACCAATGGATCTGGCGTGAATGCTGGTTGAGCAGCAGTAACGGGCGGCGGAACTACGCCAGCATCCCCCATTAATGTTGCCAATACATAAAACATATTGACATCATTGGGTTCGCCTGTCACCGCAGTATGGGCTAATTGCTTGATGGTATCGAGTCCGACATACAGCCGATCGCACAATTGCTCATCCATCATCGTCTGCCCTCTTTCTAGCGGCATCAGACACTCTTCGATCTGATGAACGAGAGTTTCCACATCTTCTACCCCCAGCATCCGCGAGTCACCCTTGAGCGTATGCGCCGAGCGCAACAAGTCTTTTAATACAGCCGAATCTTGCGGTTGTTTTTCCAACTGCATCAATGCCGACTCGATCGCTTGGATATGTTCGGTAGCTGAGGTTTTGTATAGTCCTCGGAGTTCGTCGTCGTCAATGTACATGGGGTTGTGGTGGATGGTGAATGGTGAATGGTGAATGGTGAATGGTGGATGGTTTTTCTTGTAATTACCAAGCTTTTTTATTAGCTATTTGACATCCACTATTCATTAAGTTTGCAATTTCAATTTAAGAGCCTTTTGTAAGTTGCGAGTTGTTTTACTCGTTGATGTTAAAGTAGCAAGAATTATTTGAAGATCGTTATCGGATAGATAGCTAAAGCGATGTGCTAACAGTAGTTGAGTTTCAAGTTCGCAGATCGAGCCGAATGCAATTGCGAGGAAATGCAAAAATTCTTTAGTTGAGTCTCGACCCTGACCTTCAGCAATATTTGAAGGGATCGAAACTGCCGATCGTCGCATCTGACTACTCAAACCATAAGTTTCTGACTTGGGAAAGTCTGCTGTCAATCGATATACTTTTTCAGCTACTTCCATCCCTAGCTGCCAAACTCTTAAATCACGAAAACTACTAACACTCATTCAATCACCTCGATCTTGACAATTACTTGGGAAATATTATTGGTTATTGGCAAATAGTAGATGATTATTAATCCCTTCACAGTGAATAATTAGATATTAGGGTAGTGGGTGAATAGTAAATGGTGGATAGTGAACTGCGCTCGTCTATTTCTTGAGTAGGAAGGGAGTAAGAGCTGAAGCCATCCACCATTCACCATCCACCATCCACCATCCACCATCCACCATCCACCCTTTACCCTCTACCCTTTACCCTCTAAACCACTGCTGCCTTCAGCTCATCCGCCACCTGTGTCAACTCTTTAGTCGTCATTTTCACTTGGTGCATTCCTACGGCACTTTCTTGAGAGCCTTGAGAGATCGTCGTCATCGAGCTGAGTACTTGTTGGATCGAGATCGCTTGTTGCTTGGCACTAGTCGAGATTTGTTGGGAGTTCAAGAATACGTTGTTAACGGCATCTGTCACGCCCACGAAGGTGGCTGCGGTCGATCGAGCCAGGTCGATCCCCTCATTTACAGTTTTGGTACCTTCATCAGTCACCATTACCGTCCGGTTGATTGCTGATTGAATATCGTTGGCTAGATCGTTGATTTTGTCAGCAGATTTCTTACTTTGGTCGGCTAGTTTCCGGATTTCGTCGGCAACTACACTAAAACCTCGACCCTGTTCCCCCGCCCGCGCAGCTTCTACCGCTGCGTTGAGGGCGAGCATATTGGTTTGACTTGCCAGATCTGCCACGAGGTCGGATACTAGAGTAATCTGTCCGGTTTGTTCGCTGAGATTGACGATCTGATTGGCGATCGCATCGACTTTATCTCGGAGTCCAGACATGCCTTGGAGGGTCTGTTGTACCGATCGAGTCCCATCTTCTGAGAGGGAGAGTGCTTGTCTGGCGTTATTGGTGGCGGCTTCAGCTTGGGCGGCAGATTGGAATGAGATCGCCCCCAGTTCGTTGACGGTGTTACTGGTATCGATCGCCGAATTTGCCTGGAGATTGACTGTGATTTCCTGCATTTCTACCGTATCGACGATCTCCCCAGAAGAAGTAACGATCGAGTCAGCAAGCTTGGCGATAAACTTGGTAATTCGATTCCCCAATAAAAGGGATAAACCCAAGGTCAAACCACCTGTTACCAGTACTCCTAAAGCAATAACTACGATTATTCCCTGCTCTTTGGCAAAAATATCAGCGGTATCCTTGGCAATGAGAATTGTTAGTCCGAGATCTTGCAAATCTGGGGTTTCAGAAACAGCGACATAGGATGCTAGTTGAGCTTTCCCATCAACTTTCTCGGTATCGATGACTGTGGTGGGCTGCGGAGCATTTTTCAGTTTTTCGTAACTGTTAAAGCTATTACCTGGAAGCCCAATTCGATTGCTCTCTCCAGCGAGGAGAAATTGATTGAGATTTCTGTCGAGAATATACCACTTATTACGATTACTACTACCGACACCAAAAGCTTGAGCGAGTACTTTGAGAGACTCAATCGGCATTCGAGCGCGGACAACACCAATTAGCTCTCCGGTGCTACTATTCAGAATGGGAGCGGTAATATGGAAGACAGTCTTTCCCGAACTCTTGGAAATTGAGGCGTTGGAAATCTGGGCTTTGCCAGTTTTGAGCGTCGCTTGGAAATATGCTCGATCGCGATGATTATCGCGGGGACTACCTTGGGAAACATACAGCGGATTTCCCTGAAGGTCGAATACCATAATGCTGTCGTACAACTTATAAGTATCTTGGAATCGATTTAAGTAAGTTTCAATTTCTGATACCGAGCTACTAGCTCTAAGTTGGGGATTTGTCAGCACTGGTGCTAACGACAAACTTTGAATATCTTTCCGACGCAGAATCAGGAATCTGATTAAGTTACCTTTAAAAGAATCAGTTATGTACTGTTGTTGCTGAGTTTCGGATGTTTGAAGACTATCATGTGCCAAATTATAAGCAAGTAGTCCAATCCCTACGACAGGTAGCGTCGAAAATAATACGGCAACAATAGCTGCTTTCTTTCTAAAGGAAAAGCTATTTAATTTATCTTGAAAATTGGTTGTGAATGTGGATAGCATAGGAGGCTGGATGGGTGGATGGGTGGATGGGTGGATGGTGGATGGTGGATGGTGGATAGTCGGTGGTAAGCATCTATTTTTTTAAGCCGCTTGCGTCTGCCCTATTTGCCCACCATCCACTCTCTTAGCTCACCGCTGCTTGCAGCTCGTCTGCAATCAGGTTGAGTTCTCTGGTGGAGGTCTTGACTTTGTGCATACCGACGGCACTTTCTTGAGAACTTTCCGAGATCGTACTCATTGCACCAAGTACTTGTTGAATGGCTGTGGCTTGGCGTTTGGTACTAGCGGAAATTTGCTGGGAGTTGAGGAAGACGTTGTTGACGGCATCTGTCACGCCGTGAAAAGTCACGGCGGTATTTTCGGCAAGTTGGATGCCGTCAGTAACTGTCTTGGTACCACGCTCGGTAGTTATGACGGTGCGATCGATCGCCGCTTGAATGTTGGTGGCGAGGTTATTAATCTTCTGAGCGGATTTTTTACTTTCATCGGCGAGCTTCCGAATCTCACCTGCAACTACCCCAAATCCTTTCCCCTGTTCGCCAGCGCGGGCAGCTTCGACGGCGGCTTTGAGGGCGAGCATGTTGGTTTGTTTGGCGAGATCTGATACCAGATCCGATACGGTGGTGATTTGTCCGGTTTGGGCACCGAGATTGGTAATCTGAGCGGCGATCTCATCGACGCGCTCGCGCAAGTCGGACATTTCATGAATAGTCTTTTGCACCGCTTGAGTACCTGCTTCGGCTAGAGACAGTGCTTGTCTGGCTCCATCGGCGGAAGCGGATGCTTGCGCGGCTGTTTCGGTGGAGATGCTTTCCAATTCATTGATGGTATCTGTCGTGGCGATGGCGGAGTTTGCCTGTTCGTTAACGGCGATCTCTTGCGTCTGCACGGTATCGACGATTTCATTGGCAGAAGTCGTAATTGTCGCGATCGTCCGTTGGATAAATTTGGTAATTCGACTACCAAAAAATAGTACTAAGCCGACTGTAATACCGCCTGTGCCTAGCATTCCCAATAACAGCACGACTAGGACAGAATTTTCCTTGTCCTGAATTATTTTCAGATCTTTAAACGTGGCGATCGCCAAATTTACATTAGTTAACTTTTCTCCGCCTGTGATATTAGCAACGGAGACTAGTTTTCGATCTCCAGTGACTCGATCTTGCTCAGTATTAGTAAATGATTTATCGCTATCCTTGAGCTGCTGATAACTATCAATACCACTAACGCCGAAATCGAGATCTTTTTTACGATCTGCCAGCACAAATTTATTTGTGTTCTTATTAATTAGCCGCCATTCACTTTGATTAAATGCAGAAGGTGGCGTAATATCTTTGAGTGTAGTAAGTGGCATTCTCGCCTGAATTACTCCGATTACTTTCTCCGTATCAGCCTCTCTAACTAATGCTGTAAAATAGATTGAGGCTTGTTTCGTCGTGCGAGAAACTTCGACCTTACTAATTTGAGGTTTTTCAGTTTTGAGCGTTGCTTGGAAGTAATCGCGGTTAGCATCATTATCGAGACTGCCCCTCGATGCTACGATAACCTTTCCATTTAGATCCATCAATGTTAAGCTATCATAATATCTATATCTATCTACATAGATATTAAAAATCTCTGCCTGTGAAGCCAAAGTCAAGTTTTTTGAGATCGCTGAATTGCTAAAAATTGGCAAGTCAACCATAGTCTGAATGTCTTTACTCCGTAGCTGAATAAAGTTGCTGATTATATTTCCCATTGTTAACGTACTAGATTGTTGAGCCTCCACTTCTGTTCGTCGCAGGTTATTAGAAGAAACGACGAAAGCTATCCCTCCAACTCCAATGATAGGTAGTAACGACAGTAATATTACAGTGCTAATTGCTTTCGTTTTCAAAGAAAGTCTTTTGACTTTAGTCAACAGGTTAGTTGGGAACATAAAGTTTGTCAATTGCAATAGTTAATGATAGAGAATGAAATTAAAACACAAGAACTATATTTAGTTATGAATATTTAAGTTACACTTTTTGATAAAAATTCGCCTTCGACTAATTCCTGAATTTTGACTAAATACAGCAATCTATCAGTATATTTGGTGACGCCACGCAGATATTTGCGTAGTTGACTGGTACTGGCGATCGGGAGCGCATCAATCTGTGTATTTGCTAGATACAAGACATCAAATATCCGATCGACCCCAATGCCAACTTGGAAATCGTCGATCTGGACGACTACCACTTCTTGGCGAGGGGAAGCGGGAATTTGCAATACTGTCCCTAGCTCTAGTAATGGCAAAATTTGCCCTCGCCAGTTGATTTGACCTAAAATTTGGGGCGGTGCAAGTGGTACTGGTGAGAGCGCAAATCGATCGAGTGTATCCACATCGACGATGAGTTGGAGTGGCAGTCCAAAGTAATCGGTACCAATTTGGACGACTAAAACGCCCGTATCTGTCTCGTCGGTCTGAGTCTGAATGACTGATATCTTGAGCTGGCTGGCGCGAGTGGCAAAGGTGGCGCGTTCGGCGACTGTAGCCTGGGCACAGCAACGATGATAAAAGTCAGCACCAGCAGCCAGGGGTGGCTCGTGGCGATCTAGAGCGGCGATCGCATCTGGCTCTCGCATCAATCGATCGAGATCGAGGCAAGAGACTAGATCTCGATCGCTCTGGGCGATGCCGATGATAAAGTTACGATCGATCGGCGATTGACGTTGGATCAGATCGAGATCCAAGGGCTGAGGGTCGATCGATCGAACATCAAATACTTCATGAGCAACGATGCCCAGATAAGTGCCTTGACACTCCACCACAATGACTCGATCTGTGACACTACAGCCGGAAAAACTCCAGCCAAATCGCAAATCTAAGTGCATCACAGGCACCATTCGCGATCGCCAATTGAAGATCCCGATAATATCTGCTGGAGTGGTGGCTAATGAGTACAACTCAGGCAACCAACAGATTTCTCTGACAAACCCCGTATTAATTCCATAGAGGGAGCCGTGTAGCCCAAAGATCAGATTTTGCTTATCTGACATGATGTATATAATGTGTATTGAATTACATTAGGTGCTGGACTTATCATTGAATATGCCCACGCTTGGTGTATCGATCGACAATTGCAATCAATTTTTCATCATCTAGCGGTTTGGTGAGATATTCAGTTGCTCCCACCATTTCTGCTAGTGCCCGATCGTAACTCTTGTCTTTGGCTGTCAGCATGACGATCGGTAACTGGGTAAATTTGCTCATGCGCCGGAGCGTTTGACACAGCTCGATCCCATCGATACCGGGCATCGTCACATCCAGCAACAGCAAATCCACAGGCTGTCGAGCCAACAAATGCAGGGCACTCATCGCATCATTCGCCAGTAGTACCTCAAACCGCTCGCTCAACGCCCGCTTGATCCGAGTTTGGACGATCGGACTATCATCTACAGACAAGACGATCGGCAATTCTACGGGGACTAGGGACTCCATCGAGATATCGGCAGGCTGCTGAGACTGCATCCAACCCATCTGTGCCCATTGTGCCTAGGAACGGGCGACTTGAAGCGGATCGCGATCGAGCGCAGTCGCGATATCGACGATCGTTCTGTGCCCATCAAACCACTTCTGAGCGTGTTGCGCGATCGCTTTTTCGGCGATTTTGGCGGACATTGCCGCAGTCAGTGGGAGTGGAACTGCGGCAATCCCCGGAATTAGATTCCCGATCTTGCTCCAATATTGTTGGCGGGTATTGACACTCATCATTAACTGTTGCCAGTTCAATCCAGATCCCGTCGCACCAAGATAGAAGTCAACTTCCAGCTGGTGGCTAAATCGATATTTCCCACCAAAACCGATCGCCTGTTC
The DNA here is from genome assembly GCF_041737865.1 of Chamaesiphon sp. Classification (NCBI taxonomy): domain Bacteria; kingdom Bacillati; phylum Cyanobacteriota; class Cyanophyceae; order Gomontiellales; family Chamaesiphonaceae; genus Chamaesiphon; species Chamaesiphon sp. Next base: position 20,832 of record NZ_JBGSQZ010000167.1, on the reverse strand, counting down.
GAGTGCAAATACTGCTTGTCCTTGCGCCCACGTCTCGATCTGTTCCCACGTCAGGAGTTGTTTTTTCACCAAAAATGCTAACAGTTCGCGACTTGAATGAGGAGAGACTAATTGTTGGATCAGCCACCCCTCGATCGATTGTGAATATTCTGGTTTAAACTTTTTGACAAGTATTCTAATCAACTCACCGCGATCGATTAATTTATTACCCCCGTAGGTAATTTCTCCCCGATACCAAATCAAGACTCGCTGCCAATATCTTCCTGGCTGTAGTTCTACTTCCAACTGGAAAGTACCACTTACCTGCTGTTGGCGAAAGGATTCTATTAACCGCGCGAGATCCTGTGATTGATAGGGAATTAGTGGTAATGTTTCCCCTGGTATCAAGACATCACCCATCGACATTCCACTCATCTACCGATTCCATTGCATCTGAAGATTACCTTCTCTATGATTCCCAAATCTTTGCCAGAAGTTGCAAGGGGGGATGGTGGATAGTGAATGGTGGATGGTGAATGGTGGATAGTGGCTGGAGTGATAGAATAGATGACTAGACCATCAGCCTCAGTAGCTATATGTCAACAGCGACTCAAGCCAGCACCACTCCCTTAATTCAGCATCATAGCTCATCACATCGCACCGCCACAGTCCATCGTCAAACTGGTGAAACAGATGTCACCGTTACGATCGATCTCGATGGTACTGGCATCTGTCACGCCCAGACAGGGATTCCCTTTCTGGATCACATGCTCCACCAAATTGCCGCCCACGGCTTATTCGATCTCCAGATTACCGCCACCGGAGATATCCACATCGACGATCACCATACCAATGAAGATGTCGGAATTACCCTGGGGATGGCTCTTGCCAAAGCTCTAGGCGATCGCAAGGGCATTGTCAGGTTCGGTCATTTTGTCGCCCCTCTAGACGAAGCCTTGGTACAAGTCGCACTAGATTTTTCCGGTCGTCCCCACCTCAGTTATGGCTTGGAAATTCCCACTCAGCGAGTAGGTACTTACGATACTCAGCTAGTCCGAGAATTTTTTGTAGCTGTCATCAATCACAGTCTGATGACGCTCCACATTCGCCAATTAGATGGCATCAATTCCCATCACATTATCGAAGCTACTTTCAAAGCTTTTGCCAGAGCCATGCGGATGGCCACCGAACTAGATCTGCGTCGGCTGGGGACTATCCCTAGTTCTAAAGGAGTACTGTGAACAGTTGATAGTTAATAGTTAAATATCTATGCTATTAATAATTTTTTGAAAATAGAAAACTTACAATTAGTAGGAGCGAAGATTAAACCACTTACCTTAAAAAGGTACGGATGTAAATCATGCGAATTGCCACCATGTTAGAACGGTTCATCGGTTATTTTTCCGATGCGGCCGAGCGAATATTCGGACTCGATCGTAATAAATATCCTGCAACTGGTGTTCAACCTTTTGAAGGAGAGATTAACAAAAAGCATCATTAATCGATCGGCTCAGACGAAATCTAAGTAACTGAGCATCATTGAATCTAAAATATGACTAGATGGTGGACGGTACCATAGGGTGGTTACTGCTGGGCGAACGAATCGTCCATTCCACTGTCTAGTTTTTAGACAATTCTCTCCAGGCTTAATGCAATTAATTTGACTGAGATCGTCATCGACGCCAAAAGATCGACCCAAAACAGGATTAAGATGATGCGATCGCTGAATATTTTGAGCATTTGTGTATCAACGGAGACAAACTAAAATTGTAAATCTGCATAGCCTTGTATAAACTTGGGTTTATTGTAGCTATAGGCAGCATTGGCATGACAAAGCGGTTAGTGACGATCGGGAACGGCATGGTCGGTCATCGGTTCCTCGAACAGATGGCGGCAAAAGGTGCAGACTGGGAGCTGATCTGCTTTTGTGAAGAGCCACGGGTAGCTTACGATCGGGTCAATCTCAGCGGTTACTTTGCAGGGAAGAGTGCTGAAGATTTGTCACTTGTCGCACCGGATTTTTATCAAGACAATCATATTCAGGTACACGTCGGCGATAAGGCTATCAGTATCGATCGAGCAAATAAGACTGTCACTTCGGCAAAAGGGGTGACGATTAGTTATGACAAGCTGGTGCTGGCGACTGGCTCCTATCCATTTGTACCGCCGATTAAAGGTAACGATTTACCTGGTACTTTTGTCTATCGGACGATCTGCGATCTCGAAGCAACCGCAGCGTATGCCAAAGACTGTAAAGTTGGGGTGGTCGTCGGTGGTGGACTACTAGGCTTGGAATGTGCCAATGCACTGCAAAATTTGGGACTAAAGACGCATGTAGTAGAATTCATGCCGCGTCTGATGCCCGTACAGGTAGATGACGCTGGTGGGGCGGTATTGCGCCAGAAAATTGAAGATTTGGGGATTGGCATCCATACGGGTAAATCGACGACGGAGATTGTCGCCGACGAGCATGGGCGCGTTCACAAAATGCAGTTTGCCGATGGCACTGAATTGCTGACTGATACGATCGTCTTCTCGGCAGGAATTCGTCCTCAGGATGAGTTGGCGCGTCAGTGTGGCTTGAAGATCGGCGATCGAGGTGGCATCGCGATCGACGATAATTGTCAAACATCCGATCCTGATGTCTATGCGATCGGTGAATGCGCTCTCTACAATAATCAAATTTTTGGGCTAGTTGCCCCTGGCTACCGGATGGCCGAAGTCGCCGCAGATCGTCTCTGTGGTAGCGAAACAAATAATTTTACGGGCGCAGATATGTCCACCAAATTGAAGCTATTGGGCATCGATGTAGCTAGCTTTGGAGACGCATTTGGGAAGACGGCTGGCGCGAAAGTAATTGCGATCGATGATGCTGTCAGTGGTACTTATAAAAAGCTGGTAGTCAACCAGGACGGTAGCCGTTTATTAGGTGGTATCCTCGTCGGCGATGCGACTGTGTACGGTACCTTACTTCAACTGATGCAAAATCAGATGGCATTACCGCCCCATCCAGAGGATCTGATTTTACCGCCGCGCAGTGGGGCGACAATGGCGATGGGAGTCGAACAACTTCCAGATACCGCCCAAATTTGCTCGTGTAATAACGTCACCAAAGGTCAAATTTGCACCGTAATTCAAGCGCAAGAACTGCGCGATATCGGTAGCGTCAAATCTTGTATAAATGCCGGAACGGGCTGCGGCGGTTGCATTCCGCTAGTTACCGACTTACTCAAATCCGAACTCAAAAAAGCCGGAATCGCCGTTAATAATCACCTGTGCGAACACTTCGCCTTCTCCCGTCAGGAATTATATAGCTTAGTTCGATCGCAAGACATCCACACCTTCCAACAACTACTCGATCGACATGGTACCGGACGCGGCTGCGAAATCTGTAAACCAGCAGTCAGTTCGATCCTCGCCTCCGCTTGGAATGACCAAATTCTCGACGCACCCCACGTCAGCCTCCAAGATACCAACGATGCCTTCCTCGCCAATATTCAACGCGATGGTACCTACTCAGTTATCCCCCGCATCCCTGGCGGCGAAATCACCCCTGAAAAACTCATCGTACTGGGTGAAGTCGCCAAAGACTTTGGACTCTACACCAAGATTACGGGCGCACAGCGGATTGATTTACTCGGTGCAAGGGTAGACCAACTGCCCCTAATTTGGCAGCGGCTCGTGGCTGCTGGCTTTGAATCTGGACACGCTTATGGCAAGGCTCTACGGACAGTCAAATCCTGTGTGGGAAGTACCTGGTGTCGATTTGGAGTACAAGATTCGGTCAGCCTCGCGATCGAGGTAGAATTACGTTACCGTGGACTTCGCGCGCCCCACAAGTTCAAATCCGCAGTCTCTGGTTGTACCCGCGAATGTGCGGAAGCTCAAAGCAAGGATTTTGGCATCATCGCCACCGAAAAAGGCTGGAACCTATATGTATGCGGCAATGGTGGTATCAAACCCCAACACGCTCAACTCCTAGCTGGCGATTTAGATAAAGAGACATTGATTCGCTATATTGACAGGTTCTTGATGTTCTACATCCGCACTGCTAACCGTTTAGAGCGGACAGCCACATGGTTTAATAAACTCGAAGGCGGAATGGAATACCTTCAACAGGTAATCATCCACGACTCCCTCGGCATCGCCGCCGAATTAGAAGCGCAAATGGAGCATCAGGTAGCCACCTACGCCTGTGAGTGGGATGCTACCCTCAAAGATCCAGTCAAACTCCAACGCTTCCAACACTTCGTTAATAGCGACGCACCCGATCCTAATATTGTGTTAATTGAAGAGCGCGGACAAAAACGTCCTGTGTTTGAACATGAGCGACAATTGTTAGAGATCGATCGTTAGAACATCGCAGACATCGAATCCGCACAATAATTTTGTAGGGGCAATCCCTTTTGGTTGCCCTTAGTCGATGCTTTTTAACAAATCACAAATTTCATGTCACAAACAGAATCAATTCAGCCAACTCAAAAGTGGACAACGATCTGTCCCCTAGAGCGAATTTTACCAAACACAGGCGTTTGTGCTTTAGTAAACGATCGACAGATCGCCGTATTTAGAGTTGGTGAAGGGCTGGATGTCTACGCGATCGACAATTACGATCCCTTTAGTAAAGCATACGTTTTATCGAGAGGTATTGTCGGCGATCGCCATGGCATTCCCAAAGTCGCATCACCGATCTACAAGCAAAATTTTAGTCTGTTGACAGGCGAATGTTTGGACGATGTGACTGTAAAATTACAGACTTTTTCCACTCAAGTTGTCGATGGACAAGTTCAGGTTAATGCTTAATCGAGATCGTCAGTATCAATATAGACTAAAACGGGCTGAAACTTACCGTAGCTTCGCCACAGAAGCTCCTACTGCTAGATCGCTGTAGGAGAATACCAGCATCGATTGTCATCGACGAACGATTCAACGTGGGTACCGATGTTAGTAGCATAAATCTACGCTCTGAAGCTAAAACATTACTAAATGTTACGCGGTAGGGATCTAATTGGATTTACCCATGACAATGATCGTAATTCCTACCGTAAATGTAGTAGACAAGTATGCCTTTAACAAAACGTTGTATTGCCGAATTTTTTGGTACCTTCTGGTTGGTACTCGGCGGCTGTGGTAGTGCTGTACTTGCAGCAGCTTATACAGATCTTAGTGCTCAAGCGGCACCTGACACCAAGATCGCCGCAGCTTCCTTAGGGATTGGCACCATCGGGGTGTCATTTGCGTTTGGGTTGACAGTCTTGACGATGGCATATGCGATCGGACATATCTCTGGTTGTCATCTCAATCCCGCTGTCTCTTTTGGCTTGTGGGCTGGTAAGAGATTCCCAGCATCGGAATTATTACCTTATATTATCGCTCAAGTCGGTGGGGCAATTGTGTCAGCATTCCTGATTTACATCATTGCATCCGGTAAGACTGGTTTTGCATTCGCAGGAAGTAATCCGCTAGCGACAAATGGGTTTGGTGTTCACTCGCCCCAAGGATATAACCTGTTATCTTGCTTTATTGCTGAAGTTGTGATGACATTTATGTTCTTGCTAGTAATATTAGGTGCTACCGATCGCCGAGCACCTCAAGGTTTTGCACCGATTGCGATCGGATTGATGCTAGCACTAATTCACCTCATCATTATCCCCGTCACCAATACATCCGTGAATCCAGCTAGAAGCACAGGACCCGCTTTGATAGTAGGACTAATAGGTGGAAAAATGGAATTATTTGGGCAAGTATGGCTCTTTTGGCTTGCACCTATTTTGGGCGCGATCGCGGCTGGATTCTTCTACAATGCAATCTTGGAATCATCAGATGTCGGTCAAAGAAATTCAGATCCACAAGTTAGTGGAAATCTGTAAGTTATTCAAGATTTAAAAATTTATTTTTTAATTGGAGCGATCGGTATTATCGCTCCGATTTTTAATGCTGTTAGAAAATCCAAAACTAATCGATTGAATTTAGCCGGATACTCTAGATAGGGATGATGCCCACAATTGGGAAATATCTCTAATTGAGAATTAGGCAACCCTTCAACAGCAGTATAGGCATGTTTGACAGGAATAATTCGATCGCACTCTCCCCAGATAATTAATGTTTTCTGGGTAATCCGAGCTAGACTATCAACGATCGGTTGATAAACCTCAGCCCGAACACCAGCTAAATTAAAATTACTTTGTCCGAGCCTTAGAATCACCTGATTTCGCCCTGGAATCGCAAAAATTGGGTAGCGAAACTCGATCCATTCTGGAGGTAGTCGATCGGAATTGTGAAAATTAGATTTTAACATCGCTGGAATCATCCAGCGTCCTGGACGTAGCAAATTAACGATCGCAGGTAAAGTAATCAACCGAATTCCCATACTAATTTCTCGACCCAATCCCATACTATCGACTAATACTAATTTGTCTACACGATCGGGATATAATCTGGTAAATTCCAAAGCTACACCACCTCCCATCGAATTGCCGATTAAAGTAGCCGAATCGATCGCCAACGCAGACATGAAGTCATGCAGGAATTCGGCTTGATAACCCAGTGAATAAGAGCCATCGGGATAGTCAGACTTCCCAGAACCCACCATATCAAAAGCATACACCTGGTGATGTTGAGCTAGAGCGGCAATATTATAGAGCCAAAACTCGATCGATCCATTCCCGCCATGTAGCAAGACGATTTTACTCCCACGATCGCCCATTTGCCAATAACGAGTATTCACACCATTGACAGCAACATACAGATCTGGTGGTGGCGTAACCGATGAATGAGTAGACATGGATGATCTAACAGTTGATAGTTGACAGTTGACAGTTGACAGCGAACAGTGCGTTCTTGGGCTTTGCCCAAGTGAAGCACCTTTTCAAGAGAGCGATTCGCCACACGTAGGGTTTAGCGCACCAAGCAAGCGAATCAAGACAGCGAAATTTTTAGGTAGATAATTGCTCGATGACTTGTTGATTGCACCATGCTACCGATCGATCGGGGTGCTTGCTTTTGGCTTTGGATAACAGCCACTGAGCTTGGGTACTATCTCCACCACACAATCCCACTAATTCTGGTGTCGGATTTAGTGGTTCAGCAGGTGCAGATCTCGGCTGGAGCGCGTCTTGCTCGGTAAATTGACTACGTGTGTTTACAGCTCCATCTGCTGCCAATGAGCGTTCTTTTTTCATTAGTAGATGGTATCTTTGCATAGCATCGATCCCAATCCATAAATAGTACAGCGCGTAAATTTTATATGACAGCGCACCAATCCTGGCAGAAATCCCCAAAGACGTAACTCCAATCGTCAACAACGCGTGGAGCGCACCCACGACAGAGTATCCAAACATCAGTCTGCTACACAGTACATTGTATCGAGAGATGCCATAGCCCATCCCAAAGATAAACAGTACTTCCAAAGTCCAGTAATACCCCGATCCCGATTGATTTACGCTACCTCCTGATATATTCGCCACGAACGTACCTACCAGCCAAGCGGCAATTACGGCGACTCCGGTGAAGACGGTGAGTAGCTGTGCATTCCTAATTTGCTTGCGAGCTGTTTCGACAGCTATCAGATGCTGAAAATCGACCAGCTTTTCTTGTGTGGTAGCGGAATCCATAGAATTGTTGAATGAGGTTGCTCTCATTAACATTCACCAAAAGTAGCTAGAAGCGATCGAATCTAAGCCAGAATGTTCGATCGTGTCCGATCCTCGTTGTGTAGGGGCAATGTGGGGGCGAGGGTAGATCTGATTAATTCCCATAGGGACGAGGAAATGCTCTGAGCATAGTTTGGGCTTGATAAACACTAAAGGTTTCCACTACTTCGCCCCCCCGACGGATCGGGATTTCACCTAATTTTATGATTTTTTTGAAATAGCTCGGATAGCGATTTTTAGCATCTAGATCGACTTCAAAAGTTTTGGTACCCAAATAGATGGCATTTTTACCGATCCATTGCTTTGGTTTCGACCAAAAAGCAAAACCACGCGGATCGGGATCGAGACAAGTGAGGGGTTTGTGAAAGATAGGTTCGATCGCCATGCCGATTTGTCCGCCCAAATAGTAGCGATTGGTAAAGACAAAATCTGCTTTCTTCAACGCGAGATTTAATTTATTATTATTGACAAACCCTTGCCGGAGCTGCTGAATATCAAAGATTTGGGTAGAATTGTCAGTTTTGATTGGCAACAATCCAAATATTGACGACTTACCTGGAGTTTGGAATGCACCCAGCGCAACATGAGACAGCGCGATCGAGAGTAATAATAGAATTACCGCGATCGATCCAAAAAACCAGCGATAAGGAATGCGTGAATGAGCGTAATGGCGGTTAATTGAGATCCGTTCGGCGAGTAACATTGTTGCCGACCAATATCCAGGCATCTTCCAAGCAGGTAGAATCTGTTGATAGCCAGAAATAATCGTAAATCCCAAGATAGATGGTAATGAAAGCCATAATAATAAGCTTCTTTTGTCTAATTCCCACTCACGATCGCCCGATCGATTACTAGGATATTGTTGCCATTTAAAATTCCGCAGTTGTTGGATCGTCGAGCGGACAACCGCCCACAATAATGGAAACCCAAAAGTGGGAAATAGATACAGCATCTCAACCAAGAGGGTAACTACAACTCGCTCGATCTGATAACTACTATTGGGCACAGCACGTTCTGATTGAAACCGAAAAGATACCCAATCATGGCTGATATTCCAGTACAGTACTGGTGAAATTGTCAGTAAGAAAATAGGGATACCAATTAAGAACCAACGAGAGCGGAAAGCGCGACGGTAATGTGGATTAAACAAACAAAACCCAATCAAACTAAAGCCTAAAATAAAGCCATGATATTTACCCAAACATGCCAATCCAACAGTCAAACAGAGCAACGTCAATCGGAAACTTGGTCGATAGACGCGATAGTCAAAAAATTCTTGGGTAGCCAACCATAGAGATATTGCCCAGAAAAATAATAGGGGCGTATCGGGAATATTCAAGATCCCAAAAGCAATCTGAAAGATCGGAATTGCTGAGGCGATCGCGAGTGTATTAATGGCAAGTTGCAGCGTGTATAATCTGAGCGCAGCTAAATAAAGAAAAATTAATGAGCCAGTGTAGAACAGTAATGTCCCAATCCGAATTGTGAACTGAGAGACTTGCCCAGTCAACCACACCCCAATCCCTGTAGTAAAAGCAACAAGTGGGGGATGATCGAAATAACTCCAATCGGGATGAAGAGTATAGAGATAATAATAGGCTTCATCAAATCCTGGATTGAGCCAGATTGAGATAAATAATCTTACTAAAAAGCCAGCCAGTAAGATAATTATCGCTGTTCGATGGTAATAAGCCGAAACACTCTGATAAAGTTGGATCGCCATGAATACTTCATACGGTGGACAGTGGATCGATCGCTGTCAATTGGCACCAAACCTATTGATGCGATCGGCAAGACAGTGATGTTAGAGGCTGTTTGAAAAGTATAGATTTAATCCCCCCAGCCCCCTTAAAAAGGGGGAGTAAGAGTCAAAGTCCCCCTTTTTAAGGGGGATTTAGCGGCGTTTTTATTCGGGGGAAACCCCCGAATAAAAAAACGACAAGACAGGGGGATTGATAGCCTACGCTTGTAACAAATAAAACTTTTCAAACACCCTCTTAGTGCTGGTGCAGCTTTGGGAAAAGACAATTACCGTAAATTGTCGTCATACGTAGGGCACATAGATAAAAATCTTACCGCGTTTGGGTAGATTCGGATCGATTCTGCTTCAGAGGCGACCTCAACGATTATTCGTGGGTACTCTAAATAGTATCAATGGCTAATTTCGATCGCTAAATCTAAATCCTCATGCTCAACCGTATTACAAACTGGCTGGAAACTAACTGGGCAAATCCCGCCTATGCTGCATGGTTGTTGACGATCCTGACAATTTGCTTCTTTGGCGCGGCGACGAATACGATGGCTGGCTGGCTATACGTGTTGAGTGGCGTAGGAATGGCATTACTAGGAGTGGGCGCAGTTTTACCCGCTCGATCGATTAGAGCTATCACCATCACCCGCGAACCAATTTTGCCAGTTACCGCTGGGACAGAATTAGAGATCGCCCTGACTATTCACAATCCTACCCAACACTTACAAGCTTTGTTTCAAGTTCAGGATCTCACGACATTACGCAGGTTGAATCCGCCTGTAACGACGGTAGAGCAAGTTTTACCTCAAAATAAGTATCGATGGGTATATCGCATGGCTACCGAGCAGCGGGGAGTGTATCAGTGGGAAAAAGTTGCGATCCGTAGTGGTGCGCCGATCGGGTTATTTTGGTGCCAACGATTTCGGCAAGTCCCGGCGATCGCTTATGTATATCCCCAAGCACTCAAACTCGATCGCTGTCCACTCATAGACGAGATGGGGAGTACAGATAGATCGGATCGACAGTTTTCCAATCGTCATCTCGAATCAGCCAATGAGGGGATAACTCGATCGTTGCGTCCATACCGTTATGGCGATCCGATGCGATCGATTCATTGGCGCACGAGTGCCCGATATGGCGAGTTTCAGGTCCGCGAACTCGAAATCGATCGCGGCGGACAAGATCTGATTATTTATCTCGACAGTGGGGCAAATTGGAATGCAGCCGACTTTGAGCAAGCCGTCATTGTGGCTTGTACGCTGTATTTCTATGCTGATGCCCGTCTCAATGTCAAACTCTCAACTGCGGGAACTGGTCTAATTTCTGGCACACAGCGAGTTCTAGAAACCCTCGCCGCAGTCCAAATGGCAGAACCCGCACAGACACAAATACCATCAGTCCCCGTAATTTGCCTCACTAGTCAACCACAACAAGTAGAAACACTTCCGGCTGGTAGTCGCTGGATCTTGTGGACTCAGGAGCGATTTACCCCTACTGGAGCAGGGATCGCGATCGATCGTAGCCAACCATTGCAACAACAGCTTAGTAGTCTCAATCTCGCCAGCAACCGTGCAGCCGTCGATACTCGATCTCCTTCAAATCAAAATCCCCACTTAAATTAAACCGCACAAACTAGCACAATCCGAGCTTTTGGCGATTGCCTTCACCAGACGACAGCGTAACGACAAAGACCAAAAATATCCGTTGTCACGATTGACTTTCAACTCTCAACCGATCTATCATGCGTCAACCATCAAGCAGTAAAATTCAACTTACGAGTAAAGCCGATCGGCTGCAAGTAACGATTCCGGCACGATTTCGACCCGATCGCATTGCCACACATCAACTCGGATTGGCTGGTGGTGTAGACTTGCTCGTTTTGGTACTAATCGTCCTCACGATTTACATGTCAATAAAGCTGACAAATCCCAGTACGGAAGCAGGAGTCAAGATTGGGTTGGGGGTGGGTTTGATGTTTGTGCTACCAGCGACATTTTTCTTATTAAAAACCGGATTGCACCTATCATTCGATCTAGCTGATAAATTTCTATCAACAACACTCGTGACGATCGATCGTCATCAATTTACCTTATCTGAGCATCTCTACGGATTCGATCGCGGTCGTCCTAAACACCTCAAAACCAAGGAAATCAGTCAAGTCATCGTCGATAACTACCAGCATCCCGATCTAGAAGTCCCCAAAGTCAGTCTATTGCTAGAGCTACGTCAGATCGATCCGATCCGCATCCTCAGCACCGGACAAGATCTCACCGAGCGCGAAATTAAATGGCTAGCCATAGAACTCAGCAACTGGCTCGGCGTAAATCTCATCACCGACGAAATCGATTTGGAGGAGGGTAGGCTTTAGGCTTTAGGCTTTAGGCTTTAGAGGGTAGGGGGTATTTGGGGCTGTTGGGTTTCGCCTTGCTCTACCCAACCTACAGATACGTGTACTATGAATCCAAAGTCCAAGCACCAATGCGAAGCGCGTTACGCTACCAACAATCTAACCCTTACGCAGGGGAGTTTGAGGGGCGGCGTTCCGCCTCACAACGGGGGGTCTGGGGGTCGGAGCGATTCGCGCTCCTCGGGTTTCCCGAGGGTCTAGCGAATCAAGACAACCCCCAGATCCGGGTTTTGCCCACACCAAGAAAATCGCCACCCACAAATTCTGTTCGTTTACCGCTCTGCTTAGTACAAATAGTCACCTTAACAGGGATAAGCTCTAGAGGGTAGAGGGTAGCGCACACCGTCGGAAAACGACGGTGCGCGAATCACTGTCAACTATTTAACCAGGTATCCCAATCAAAGATCGATCGCCAGCAACCACAGTCCCAATCGCATAGCTAGAAATCCCTTGGGACTTGAAAAACGCAATCGCTTTACCCACCGCCGCCGCTGGGACAATAACTACATATCCAATCCCCATATTAAAAGTATTGAACATATCTACAGGTGCCACATTTCCCGCCTCAGCCAACCATTGAAACGCCGCCGGAATCTGCCAACTCTGAAGATCGATCGCGATCGAATGGTTAGCACCTAAACAGCGCGGTAAATTTTCGGGTAAACCACCGCCCGTAATATGCGCCATCCCATGAATGGGCAATTGTTGCTCGATCGCTGCTAAAATCGGCTTCACATATATTTGAGTGGGAGTTAGATACACAGTCCCCAGATTTTTCCCTTCCAAGCGACTGGGAGCATCCTCCCACCCATAGCCGCCATCGCTGACAATCTTCCGTACCAGACTGTAGCCATTACTATGAATACCACTGCTAGCTAAGCCGATCGCCACATCACCGATTTGGATCTGCGAACCATCAAGCATCTTGCTTTTTTCAACAATTCCCACGGTAAAGCCAGCCAGATCGTACTCACCTAATTGATAAAATCCTGGCATCTCCGCAGTCTCACCACCCAAAAGCGCGCAACCAGCTTGACGACAACCATCGGCAATTCCGGCTACTACCTGCGTAAGTTGGGTAGAGTTGAGTTTGCCAGTTGCCAAATAATCGAGGAAGTATAGCGGTTCGGCACCGCACGTCAGAATATCATTTACGCACATTGCGACTAAATCGATCCCGATCGAAGCATGATTGTCTAATTCTTGAGCGATTTTGAGCTTGGTTCCTACTCCATCTGTACCCGATACTAGGACTGGCTGCTGGTAGCCAGATGGCAGCTCAAACCAGCCGCTAAAGCCACCGAAACCGCCTAAAACTCCTGGGCGATGGGTGCTTTGGACGAGGTTTTTGATGTTTTCAACAAACGCCCTCCCCGCTACCACATCGACACCTGCTTGTTGATAATCCATATCTGACCCCGTAGACGATCGGCATAGGCATTTTACAGCGATCGCTTTACCGACCGCAAATCTGGGTTTAGCAATTTAGCTTTTTCAGCAGCCAGTTACAGCATGTTGTCGTTCCCTGCTTTGCCTCTGTCTCAGGAGAATCGCCGAGATCTTGTCGATCCTCACATCTATCGATTAGGCATTGATGATTCACCTTTCACCATCCACCGTTCACCATCCACCCCTACATTAGATGTCTAATTTGTCACAGTTCAGCGAGTAACGATCGAATCTAGTCTTTTGATTTACAGATTTAGTCGCCATCGACATGAATTTAATAAATTTTTAATAAAAAATTTGTAAATATCTCAACCCTGTCAACCCTATTTGGACTGAATAAATATTTGAATAATATATACAAATAAATGTAACATATCATTTTTCCTGATTTAAAAATGCTGGTGGTCGCATTGCTCAAAGCTGGGGTTGGTGGGGATCGCTCGGACTTTTGGGACTCGATCGTCATTTTTTGGGAACATACAAAACTCGATTTGTCAAGGATATAGAACAATATTTTTATAAAAAACTTCGTGTTATGGTAGACCAAACGTTCCTCACACCGAGGTGAACACGGAACAAGTATGAGCTAGCAATCGGTGAATTATCCCTGAAAATATGGTAGATCCGAGCTAAATCTCAAAGATAAAAACGTTTCACAATAGGCATATGAATTACCAAACTTTGACTGGATTAACTGCTCTGGTAGCAACGCTGACAATCGCAACAGCAGCCTCGGCGACAACATCAGTCAACTCCACTCAATCTCATGTTTCAGTCATATCAAAACAGTCGATCGCTCAAGCTGTCGGGCAAGCTTCTTTTTACGGCGGCGGAGCAAATGAAGGTGGCCCAATGACTGCAAATGGCGAAAGATACAATCCAGGTGGTTTGACTGCGGCTCACCGCACTTTACCTTTTGGTACCAGAGTCCGTGTGACAAGTCCAAATACTGGAAAATCCGTTGTAGTGCGAATCAACGATCGCGGGCCATTTATCGGCGGACGGGCGATCGACCTTTCGATCGGTGCCGCACGGGCGATCGGTTTGACCAGTTATGGTGTCGGCACAGTCCACATGGAAATTTTAGGTGGTGGAGAAGGTCGTCGTCAAGGTCGTCGTAGTCGTTAGATAGATAATCGATATCAATGTTGTAAATCAGGATTTATCATTACATCGATCCATACAGTCGCTAATCCAGATCCAACGTTCTTATTTTCTTCCCACCCCGTTCGCGTAGCGTCGGCTCTGCCGAATCGATCCACCAGTCACACTATGCCTACGGCAGGCTACCACCTAACGGACAGCTTTCGCCAACGCCAACGGCTACGCATTGCCTAAGGCAGGCTATCGCCAACAGTGCAAGCCATCTACTCACAACCCTAACCTAATTTGACACTAGAAAAGAGAGTAGTTGAGAGTAATGATGATTCTGAGGGTATATTGATATCTAGAAGCTGTGAAATTGAGTATTGACAGATTAAACAATACTTATTTGTCACTCAAAGCAGGTAAAATTGGTCAATCGGATTTGCCAACCTGTAAGCAGCTAATCGCTACCAGGTCGGTGGATTAGCTGTTAAATGTAGGTTGAGCAAATGTAAGCACCAACGGTAAAGTTCTGCGCGGGTTTGACGTATGGCGATCGCCATCGGCATCACATCGTTGCTACGAGAGCGTCAATTTTACACAATATTGTTTTCCCTCATCAGATATGAATCAACATCGTTGGACTTGTCTAAGCACATTAATCCTGACTGCGGTATTGGCACCGATCGCTCAAGTTCAGGCTAAAGTACCATCCTCAGTAGAAGCTGGCGATAACTATAGCCCTTCACCCCAATCGTTGCCAACGATTACCCCACTGACAGTCTCCGAAATCGAAACTGACGCTGTACTACAAGTAGCGAACCAAGTGGTTCCCCAAGTCAGTAAACTTCCAACCATCGCATCATTAGCCGATCGCCACCAGCAGCGTCAAAAGGCTACACTCATCCCGCTTAGGAATCGGCACCTCGATCGCGCTGCAACTCCCATATCAACATCCATCTTCAATCCCAAGTCCCAGGCTACTAGACCAATTGTCTCAACTCAGAACCCTCTAGGTAACAGCATCAATTCAGCGGCGGCTCCAGTCGCTGCCGTTATGCCACAACCTACTGGGGCAGCCAATCCAGCATTCACATCATTTATCAGTCAAACAGCCACTACGCCTATTCTCGTCGTACATAGCGATCGCGCTCGACCAACGATAATTACTAATTCAACCACCGCTCAGGCTGAGATCGATCGTCTTCCACAACCTCAGCAAACTCTCGCTGCAACAGCGATCGATACATCCACCCCGCGATCCGAAATCATTCCCGTACCGCAAGTTGCACCGATCTTTACTGGTGCCAACAATCGATCGGATCCTCCTAGCTTTGAAGCTGGATTGCCTGTATTTATTTTTGACAATGAGCGACCCCAGCAGATCGTAGCGACTGTCATCGCGCAAATCGATAACGATATCGTCGCCCCAGAACCGAGTATTGCGATTCCAGTAGAGCGACCCAAACGGCAAAATATTCCAGCTCGACGATCGATTCCGGCGGCTTTGGCGCAGCCTATCGAAACAGAAAGCGCAAAAATCGAGCAACCTGACAAAGTACAACCAGCCCTCGACAAAATTGTTGCTACCCATACCGGACAAGCTTCCTGGTATGGCAGTGAAGCTGGTTCCAAGACTGCTAATGGCGAACGATACAATCCTCGCGGTTTGACAGCAGCACATCGGACTTTACCTTTTGGTACCAAAGTCCGAGTTACCAGCATCATAACTGGTAAAGCAGTCGTAGTTCGGATTAACGATCGCGGCCCTTTTCATCGTCGCCGGATGATTGATGTTTCCGCTGGTGCGGCGGAAGCCATCGGTCTGAAAAATACTGGGATCGGGGCAGTCCGGATCGATATTTTGGCACTTGGAGAATAAGTCCGATCGCTTCGCACTAGCCGTGATGGATCGTGCCTACAATTTCAATCGTCGCTAGGGGTACAAATGCGAACACGGACTTTGTTACCCCTAGTAGCGGTTTTTGACCGCTTGGGTTATGGATAGCAACTTGGGTTAAAGTAAAGATGCAGAGTCGATCGAGATGTTGACTCCGCATCCCGATCTTCCCCACCCCTGGCTCGATATGTCCAAGCTACCTCTACAGATTTGGATTCTGGCTTTGGGTCGGTTGCTATCAGAAATTGGTAGCGGTTTCACCCTTTTTTATGCCCCGATTTTTTTCGTGCAGCAAGTAGGACTATCAGCGACATCTGTGGGACTAGCATTAGGCAGTGCCTCGATTTCAGGAATTGCTGGACGGTTGATTAGCGGGACTTATGCCGATCGGTGGGGACGCAAACCAGTCTTATTATTATCTACAGTCGTTTTAGCGATCGCCTGTGGTATTTTCGCAGTAACAAATGATTTCCCGACGCTGATCGCTGGCTGTCTCGTCCAAGGTTTCGGTTTGGGTTTATACTGGCCTGCGAATGAGGCGATCGTGGCCGATCTGACAACTGGGGAGACGCGCAGATTTGCGTATGCGATTACCCGCTTGGCGGATAATGTCGGGATGGGACTGGGGATTATTGCTGGGGGGCTATTGATTAGCTCGACAGGAGCATACCGCAGTCTATTTATGATCGATGGGATTTCGTTTTGCTTTTTCTTACTAACGATCGCGGTTGGGATTAAAGAAACATTACGATCGCAAAAAAGATCCGTTAAATTTTTTGATGGTTATACAACTGCATTACGCGATCGACGGTTATTAGTGTATATTATTGTCAATATTATCTTGACTATATATATCTCTCAAACCCAAACTACTTTACCACTATATTTTAGTGGTTTCGTTACCCAATCGACTACCCGTGGCTTTAATCCTCAAGTAATTAGTACCCTATTTACGGGACATTTACTGATGACGATTGCCTTTCAGCTCCCAGTTCTGAAACTATTACAAAAATTGAGTCACTCTCGATCGTTGATGATTTCCGGTGGCTTTTGGATCTTAGGTTTTGTTTGTATAACTATTACTGGAACGATTAGTAGTTATCAACTTTTGTGGGCGAGTTTAGGCTTAGGATTATTTGCACTAGCGATCGTCGCTTATACTCCTACAGCTTCCGCCCTGATTGCCGATCTCGCGCCATCTTCTTTACGTGGTGTCTATACCTCGATTAATTCGCTCTGTTGGGCAGTCGGCTACGCCATCGGGCCACCATTGGGTGGTTGGGCACTCGATCGATCGACCCAATTTGCCCACAACTTCTGGCTCGGTTTGGCGGCTACCGTCCCACTCGTTTGGGCAATTTTATGGTGGTTAGAAGGATTGATGACAGTTGATAGTTGATAGTTGATAGTTGCACTAGGGTTTTCCTACGTATCGCAAATCGCCATTCACTCACTACCTCGGATCTCTAACTTGTCACTGTAAAGGGAGTAAGATCCAAAACTGATAGTCTCTCAATCTATGAGCTTAAAGACCCAATTATCAATTATCAATTAATTTAAGATCGCCTCCGCCATGTTTACCGAAACCGCCATCTGGTCGCAACTACTCCAACAACTACTCGATCGCGAGTCCTTGAGCCAACCACAAGCTACCAAGCTGATGCAGGGATGGTTGAGAGGTGAGATTCCGCCTGTCCTGTCTGGGGCGATCTTGGCGGCAATAGAAGCGAAAAAAATCACCGCTGCCGAACTAGCTGGGATGGCACAAGTTTTGCAAGCTCCGACGATCGAGCATCCCGTTCCAGTCATCGATACCTGTGGCACTGGTGGGGATGGGGCATCGACTTTCAATATTTCTACAGCAGTGGCGTTTGTTGCCGCAGCAGCAGGGGTAAAAGTAGCAAAACACGGGAGTAGGTCGGCATCGAGTCGCGTCGGCTCTGCGGACGTACTGGAGGCTCTGGGCGTACATTTGTTAGCTCCTGCCGATCGTGTGACAGCGGCTCTAGATACGGTGGGGATTACTTTTCTATTTGCAGCGGGTTGGCATCCCGCGCTGAAGGCTGTAGCACCCTTGCGGCAAGAGTTAAAGATTCGGACAGTATTC
The DNA here is from genome assembly GCF_041737865.1 of Chamaesiphon sp. Classification (NCBI taxonomy): domain Bacteria; kingdom Bacillati; phylum Cyanobacteriota; class Cyanophyceae; order Gomontiellales; family Chamaesiphonaceae; genus Chamaesiphon; species Chamaesiphon sp. Next base: position 2,502 of record NZ_JBGSQZ010000167.1, on the reverse strand, counting down.
AATCTGATCGGCCCACTTGTCAATCCCCTGCGTCCGACGGGACAAATTATCGGCGTATTTTCATCCCATCTGCTGGAAACGATCGCGATAGCAGCAGGTATTTTAGGCACTGGGCAAGCGATCGTTCTCCACGGACGCGAACGCTTGGATGAAGCGGGTTTGGGCGATCTGACAGACTTGGCAATCTTAACTAATGGACAGGTAAAACTCACCAGTATCGATCCGGTAGCATTGGGGCTTACCCCCGCACCGATTACTGCACTCAAAGGTGGCGATGTGACTGAAAATGCCGCGATTCTCACTGCGATTTTGCAAGGTAAGGGTACTCCCATGCAGCGAGATGTCGTGGCACTGAATGCAGCACTGGCTCTCCAAGTGGGTGGGATCGTCCCGATTGGCGAACATCAGAAGTCGATCGCGATCGCCCAAACAGTATTACGCAGTGGTGTCGCTTGGGATAAGTTGCTAGAGTTGGTCGAGTTTTTGGGCAAAAATATCTAAACACCCAGGCTATGAGTATGCCCACGTTTACTGTTGGATAAATATTAGCCAAAGCGGAGCTGTTTGGGTACCCCCAGATGGTAGTGATAATTAGGATCGAAACTATGCCAAGCTGTGGGATAGCTCCCGATCGCTGCGAGGTACCGCCTGTGAATTTTGAATCTGTAGAGGCGATCGCCTCAACCAATCTGGCTGAATTAGCCTCGATTACCTCCAATACAGGAGAGCTGAACCAACTCGCCCCCACAGAACTAGTCAAATCAAAATCGCTCCAGTTAGTTGCGAGTAAAGCCGAAATTAGGACGAGTTTAGAAGCGTCAACGATCGATGGGGTATTTGCGGCGGTATTCTTGAACATCACAAGTGGCGTACTGCTGACGAATTTTTTGCTAGAACTCGGTGCTAATTCCACCGAGATCGGCTTACTCGCCTCGATTCCAATGTTGGCAAATCTGATGCAGCCAATTGGCGCGTATTTTGCCGAACAAACGACGAGCCGACATAGTTATTGTCTGTGGATATATGGGATCTCGCGATCGCTTTGGGTGGGTTTGGCGGTGGCGATTTTTCAGATTGGGCAGAGTAATGATTCACCATTGTTAGTTTTGGTGACTTTAGGCATAGCCACGGCGAGCTGCTTTCTGGGTGCGCTGGGAAGTGCTGCGTGGTTGAGTTGGATGGCGGCATTGGTACCCGATCGATTGCGAGGACGCTACTTTGGGCGGCGCAATAGTGCGGCAAATTTGACTAATCTGATTTCGGTGCCATTGATGGGATTTGCGATCTCTCAGTGGAAAGGCGGTTCAGTTCAGGGCTATAGTTTGGTGCTGATGCTGGGGATTATTTCAGGATTAGTCAGCCTGTGGTTTCAAAATTTTATAGTGGATATAAATCCCCTGACAGGATCGCAATGTTCGATGGCAATTGTTGGCGAATCAGTACCTCAGATCCTGCCGATCGATTGTTGGCAAGACCCCAACTTTCTCAAGTTCCTACTCTACTTCACTTTGTGGACATTTGCGGTCAATCTCAGTGCCCCATTTTTCAATGTCTATTTGCTGAATGAATTAAATCTCGATCTCACTCAAGTAGCTCTTTACAATAGCCTCTCTGCTGGCGCAAATCTGCTGCTATTGATGTTTTGGGGTAGGTTGGCCGATCGAATTGGCAATCGTCCGATTCTGATCGGTGTCGGCATCATGTTTGCCCTGTTCCCACTGCTCTGGTTGGTGACTGGGGATAATTCATTGTCGATCTGGTTCTGGCTGCCATTACTCCATCTCATTGCTGGAGCGACATCTGCGGCGATCGATCTGTGTTCTAATAATCTTCAGATCGATATTGCTCCCCATCCCCATCAGGCTACCTATTTTGGGATCGCAGCGGCGGGTGCTGGCGTCAGTGGGGGGTTGGTACTGCGGCTGGAGGTCTTTGGATTGAATTTGGTTATGGTGGCTTGTTGGGGCTATTTGCTTTGTCTGGGGTGTTGCGGTTGGTGGCGTTGTTGCCGCTGATTTTTGTCCGCGAGGGTTTGTGATGATTATTAAGCCTCATGCGTAACTGCTTGTATCAAGCCAATCGGCAGCGATGTGCACTCCTCGGCTGTGCCGAGGGTTTAGCGATCGAGACAGCGGAACGCCGCCCCTCAAACTCGCCCTTCAGATGGATGTCTGGTGTGCTAGCTTAGAGCGGCGTTCTCTCCACTCTAGATCGCAGTTGGGGGTTACTTAACTAACGTGAGTTTAGGTTAAGGATTTACGTTGGCGGTAGCCTCTTTCAAGAAACACTTACCAGAAAGCTTATGTAGGGCTTGCTGAAGATCTCAGCAAGCCAATCACTGCAAGGGTTTTGAGCCTTTTCTCAGAAATTAAGTGCAAGGTTTTGACGTTGAAAGGCTCAGAACCCTTGCACTCGATCGCCAGATTCAAGCGATCGAGTGAGAATATTTGCAACAAAACCATTTTTTAGCAAGGAGTTCAGGCTTTAGAACAGCATCAGGGA
>NZ_JBGSQZ010000161.1:0-9398 GCF_041737865.1 Chamaesiphon sp. | reverse complement strand
ATGCGCGAGAAGTTGACCGTTATGGGTGCGGGCGAGGTGTATGAAGATACGCTGTTAACGCAGCTAAATGCAGAAATTTTGGGAGCTAATTGATGCATTTAGTGTTGAGTGGGGAGGGTGCATCGGATGTTGGTAGCGATTCTCCAGGGGAGAGGCTCCGCCAACGCGAAAATATTGGCCCGATTACTAAATTGGTCGATCTGTTAATCGAGAGGCGATTAGGTTACTCTTTGGTTGAATATCAAGCTTTAACGTTATTCTCGAAAGCAGCATTAGTCGATCGTGCCAAACTGATGAAACCACGATCTCGCAAGGGGAAGAAGCAACCGAGTGAAACGCGCTATTTTTATAACAATGCCCGCGCCCTGGCTTTATTGGCGGGGGAACTAGAGGTAGAAGATCGGGTAGTGGTATTGTTTAGGGATGGAGATGGCACGGGGACAAGCACTCGACAGGAATGGGCACAGAAACTTCAATCGATGCTGGATGGATTTGCAGTAGAAGAATTGACGACAGGTGTACCAATCTTGCCCAAACCAAAATCTGAAGCTTGGTGGCTGTGCGCGTTACGCGATGATTATCAAAATTGTCAGCAGTTGGAAGATGAGTCAGGCAATGATGCTTCACCTAATTCGTTAAAAAGTCAGATCGAGGCATATTTGGGCGAACCTGCTACCCACTTGTTGCTTAACGATAAAATTGATGATGGTGAGATCGATATCGATCGAATCGACATGGACAGTCTAAATAAATTTAAAAAGAGATTGAATGAGGTGTTGGATCTGCTCTGCTGTGCTCGATCGAAATTGTAACTTGGTTACAAGGGCGGAAGAGTCGATCGATCTCTACAATCTGTTTTTCAATCCCACATTCCGCTAGTTGTAGCGATCGAAATTGCCTTTGTTATCCGCCCAGATGTGTGTTTCGGTCAAGACAAGCAGACTTTGCAACTGTAGCCACGACTTTAGTCGTAGGCACTTCTAATAATTGCGAACAGCTCCTAAAGCCTGTAAAGATGCTGTTTGTGCTGTAGTCAATCCGTGAATTTTGTCGATCTGCATTCCTTCATAGGGACGGAGAGATTTCCAAGTAGCCAGACATTTGGCAGCGTCTAAATCCCATACCTTAATAGTTTCATCTAAACTACCAGTAAATGCGATATTCTTGGGAGCATCCATTTCTGACGATCGAATATTACCAACATCTAGAGTATAAATTAAGCCACTATGCTCGGTTAGACTATGAAGACATTTACCAGTTTGAATATCCCATATTTTGAGCGATCGATCGACTCCGACACTGATAATAAATCGATCGTCATGACTAAATTTTGCGCTGAGGATCGGCCCTCGATGCCCGACAAAGGTTTGCAAACATGCGCCTGTTTCTACCGACCAAATTTTGATAGTTTCGTCATAGCTCGCACTGACCAACCACTGACCATCAGTACTAAAAGTAGCCGACCAAACACTATTACTATGCTCGCCGATATCTCGGTAATACTCACCCGATCGTAGATTCCAGAGTTTAATAATACCTGCAAAGTCACAACTTACCAACAGTTCGCCGTCGGGACTAAAATCGGCATAAATGACCGGACTGCCATGTCCTTGCAGCGTATTCAAACATGCTCCAGTATCGACATCCCAAATTTTGACTGTTTGGTCGTAACTAGTACTAGCTAATGTTCGACCGTCGGGACTAAAAATTACCCGCCACACCCAACTATTGTGACCTCGCAATGTCTTGAGACAATTACCTACTTGCCAATCCCATAATTTGATGGTGTAGTCAGCACTACCACTAGCTAATAACCGACCGTCAGGGCTGAAGTTAACCGACCAGATTCGGTTAGTATGTTCGCGCAAAGTTTGGACGATCTCTTCCCGATCGATACTCCAAATTTTAATTGTAGTATCTTCATTTCCACTGGCTAAATAACTCCTGTCGGGACTCAATTTAACAGATAAAATCGCATTAGTATGTCCGACGATCGTTTTAATACAGCGTTCCCGTTCTAAATCCCAAATTTTAGTATGATTGTCATCGCCACCGCTAGCAATGTGTGTACCATTGGGATGAAAAGCCACAGTCCAAATCCGGTTACGATGTCCGAGTAGCGTCTTTACACATTTGCCACTATTAGTATCCCAAAGTTTAATAGTTTTATCGAAACTACTGCTAACTAATTGTCGTCCATCTGGACTAAACGCGATCGCACTGACGGGTTGCTGATGGCCGATTAATGTGTGCAAACATGTGGGAATACAAATCCCCTTCAAATCCCCGACTTCTGGGAGAAGCGGCTCTCTCCGGTCGGGTCTCCCGACCATGGAAGAGAGACAAGACAGTCGGGGATTTTGGTTAGTAATATCCCAAATTTTAATCGATCGATCGTAACTAGCGGTAGCAATAGATCGACCGTCGGGGCTAAAAGCGACAGAACGCACCCAAGCTGTATGCGCCGACCACTCAGCCACACATTCACCCGTCGCCACATCCCATCGACTTCGCTCAGGGCAAGCCCACAGTCGCACAGTCAGATCTTCACCACCACTAACTAAAGTACGACCATCAGGACTAAACGCGATCGACCAAACCCGACCCTGATGCCCTGCTAAAGTCTGAATTTCGGGACTTAAATTACCTGGAAACGTCCGCCAGAGGCGAATCGTACTATCTTGAGCGGAACTGACGATAATCTGTCCATCGGGACTAAAGGTGACAGCATTGACTGAAAAAGTGTGTCCGATATACGTCTGCAAACATTCGCCCGTTGCGACATCCCACAACTTCACCCGATGGTCGTCGCTGGCACTGGCTAGATATTGCCCGTCGGGACTAAAAGCAATTGCCCACGTCCAGTGTTGATGCCCTTGACAACTAGTGAGTTTCGTGTGTGTACGAGCATCCCAAATCTGAATATCGCCTTTGGTATCGCTAGTCGCAAAACGTTCGCCATCATGACTAAAAGTAATTCCAACTACACCACCAAAGGTTTCGGCGAAGACAGTTTGACTGATGTGGCTCCCAGTAAAATCGACATTGTGTAAGGTCGCATTCAGGAGGTATGCTTGGCGAATCGCGAGATGCGAAAAATCAAAGCCTTGGAGATCGGTTTTGAGGTGACAAAATAAATTGAGCAGATTTCCCGCCGCATAACCACCGATCTTATCGGTTTGGTGACGTAAGGTAGTCAGGATTTCGACGAGATGCTGTTCGAGATGCGATCGATCGGTAAAATGCGTTAATAATCGATCGATTAATGGCTGTAAAATTAGTTGAATTTGAGCATCCCGCAGGTAATCTTTAGTTTGAGCTTCAATTAGAGCATGGGTTCTAAATAGATCCAGTTCTCCGGTAATAATTTCCCGCTTGATGCGATCGATAAACCTATTGGTGACATATTCCATAATGACGGGTTGTTGGGTCAAACCCTGCTCCGTAGTTTCGATTAACGATCGATCTCCGAGTGTTTCTAGTGCTGTTAATAAAATGGGTAGCGTAACTGCGGGGAGCGATGCTGCTTGTAATCTAGCTGGAGTAACACCTTCTCGATTAATAGCCAGCCAGTACATCGCCTGCTGTTGCGAGGCTGATAATCGCTCGAACTGCCGATCGATTAACTCCCAAAGATTGCCAAACACAGCCGTACCTTGGGCTAAAAAAGCATGAATATCACCATTGAAAAGGTTTTGAATTTTTGTCGCTACTATTTTTAGAGCTAGGGGATTACCATAAACGTAATCGATCAGATTGTGCTGCTCGATGAGTGGTGCGGTGATGCCTTTATCGACGAGCAAATGTTGGGCGGCGGTGATGTCGAGTCCAGCCAGTTGGAGCGATCTAACTGGGAGATTAACTCCTTCCCGTAGGCTGATGCCGCTGGGTTTTTCCCTACTCGTAATCACCATACAACTCTGATGATTTTCATCGCTAACACGCTGAAAAATTTCGCCATAGGCTTCACAACCTGCCAGGTAGCAGCCATTTTGAGATCCAGCTTGCAAAATTGACTCCACGTTATCGAAGACCAGTAAACAGCGTTTTTGGTGCAATTGCTGCATCAGTAAGGAGATCGAACTTTCCTGCACCTCGGAACCAATCAAAATTGGCAAGATTTGATTCAACAGATCCTGCGGATCGATCGCCTGTCGCAAACTCCGCCACACCACATATTCAAACTGAGACTCCAACTGTTGAGCCAGTTTCACAGACAAAGCCGTTTTGCCAATTCCACCCCACCCAAAAACTCCCACCACCCGACAACGACTAGCAACGATCCACTGTTCGAGCGTTTCTAACTCCGTCCCTCTCCCATAGAAGTGGCAAACATCAATTGCTTCTCCCCAATTCGTCGTCGCCAAGCAGGTGCGATAACCCTGGAGAATCGCACAGAGATTCCCTTTGGAAACTTTTTCCCCAGCTATCTGCGAGAGCGATCGCCACAACTGTGATGCAACTTGTTTGATATATTCTGGCTCATAACCCAACTCTCTACCGATCTCTTGATAGGAATCGCGATTCCATACTTTGGAGACGATCTCGGCTTGCAGCGTATTTAGCGAACCACGTTGATGTTGTTCGAGCAATCGATCGATGATTCTGAGAGCTTCTTGTCCAGTCATTTAGGGTCGATCGCTGCTAGATCGATTGTGAACTATAGGTAGTATATCTCGATTTGCTAGTGTGAAATTGTAATTTATACGACAAAAGGTTTACATAACTTCATATCGATCGAGGATAAGTACTTACTTTTAGTTACTTTTTCTTACTGACAGATCGATTGATCGAGGGTATCTTTTGAGGTGAATCTAGCCAGAGATGGCGATTTAGTCTTCAGGAGAATAGTGCAGATGAACAATAAAAATTTCGCGTTAGGACTAGCTACTCTAGCTCTATCGATCGCCAACGCCCCAAATGCCCAAGCTGCATTGATTAACGGAGTGACTGCCACAAATGATATGGGGAGTTTTTACGATATTAATAACATTGTCAACGGTTCTGGACTACCTGGAAATATCCCAAATTTGACAGGAACTCACAATCGAGGAAGTGGTACTAACGTCTGGGTTGCTTCAGAAGGCGTTAAGACTGGTAATATTACTTTTAACCTGAATGGAACATATAGTCTAGCTGGCATTAGTCTATGGAATTTTAATGGTACTTCCTTTCTCGGTGTAATCGCTAATCCAGATCTTGGACTGATTAAACTCAACAAAGTGACTCGATGCGATCTGAATCGATCTCCCAGACTTGTAACTCGATCTCACATAAGCGGTGCGATCGGAGATGGATATTACTCTTAATATATCCAGCAAAACGTAGTCACTTTTTGTTTTTTTCTCTGCTAATGACTCGATCGATCGGGGTTATATTTGAGGAGAATTTATTATATTGCTAGTAATAAATAAGTTAAGAGGTATTTATGGGCAACCCACCAAAGAAAGAGGAAAATGAAGGGCACAATACACCTCCAGAGTGGAGAGAAAGTAGCAAATTAATTATTGCAGGCATACTTGCTTGTGGCACTTGGAGTGTTTTAGGATGGCTAATTTGTTCACGATTTCAAAGTAGTGTGTCCTTTGCTGAAAAAATAGCTGCGCTTCCTCCTACAGCCACAGATAGAATTAATATAATTAAAGAAGCTAATGATACAGTCAATAAAACGTCTAGTTCACTCCATGCATTCATCACACCATTCGCGACTGCCATTAGTGGATATTTTTTTATATCATCAGGTATCTTGCTGAGTAAAAAAGATGATAATTCTAATGATGATAACTCTACGCCCTCGCCACCACCAGCGCAGATCTAATAGTTAAAATCTATTGCCATCTAAATATTTTTTTTAACCGCAGAGGCGCAGAGATCGCAGAGGGCATCAAGAAAAGGCTAATCTATCGTCTTGAAGTGGGAATAGAGTAAGAAATAAAATGCCAAACCAAAACAAAGCCATGACACCATTGAAAATATCTAAGTTCGATCCCACATCATATGACAAGTTCGATAGTAAGATAGCTAGTCAATTAGCAGAGCTAATTCAGCAATCTTATTTACAGTTTGACATAGCAGAGTTAGAACAATTATTTAGAGACGGAATACCTATTTCAAAACGTCCAACAGCAACAAGTATTCGACCTTGGAAAATCGAAGGGAATTATGAAGCAATAGCTACATTAGGAACAAGCAAAACTCCATTTGGATTTGTCACAAAAGATGGAAACAATATATATATTGTTTTTCGAGGTACAAAAAAAATTGCGGAGTGGTTTAAAGATGCCAATATTCAACTTGTTTCTTATGCGGACGGTACGAGTATAATCAATAATCAGCAAGTTGATATGACGAAATGGCAAATATTAGAAAATCCAATCGATTTTGCGTCAACTGATATTTCTGCAAATATCCCTAATGTAAATAATTTTGGTTATATCACTGCGGGTTTTCGAGGAATTTATGTGAGTTTGCGTGAACAAATGATTAATGCTCTTAACACTATAGGTGTTAGTAGTGTTTCTCAAATTTATGTAACAGGACACAGTTTAGGAGGAGCCTTAGCGACTTTAGCAATTCCAGATATCCTAGCTAATAGTGAATTTAAAAAAGACAAAATTACTCTCTATACCTTTGCAAGCCCACGCTGTGGAGATAGTAATTTTGCTGAAAAGTTTGAAAAACAAGGTGTGAAACATTGGCGAATTGCCAACACTGAAGATTTTGTTACGACACTTCCTTTTCCAACTGGAAATGTTTTCAAGCCCGCAGATCCAACAAAAGATATAGATCCAGAGACACTCCCAGAGAAAGAATTAGGAATTGGCGGTGTGACAGGAGTAGATCTTAACCCCAATCCAATTTATGGTTTTTTCAAGGCTATTTACGATCGTAAAAAAAGAAGAATGCCTGACTATGTTCATACAGGCACTCCGATCTATTTCACCATTCATGACAAAGCACTAGAAAGACATCATAACTTGGAGAAAGTTTATATGGAGGGAATCTCAGAGACTGCTTTACCTCCTAAAAATGCTCTAGATTGGTTAAAGCAATAATTTCTGACTTCAGGAATAAAAACTATTGGAGACATAATTAAATCATGTTAAAAGATTGGGACGAATATTATACTCAGCATTTTAATCGCTACAAGCAAAAATCTGATGTGCGCGATCGATGTCATCCGCAGATATTCAAACATGAAGATGATGGACAGCCAAGAAATGCGATCGTTTTAGTACATGGATTGACAGACTCGCCCCACTTTATGAAAGATATTGGCGAATACTTCTGCTCCGAAATGGGTTTTGATGTCTATATCCCGCTGCTTCGCGCTCATGGCTTGAAAGAGCCAGAAGACATGAAAGATGCGTCTTTAATCGAGTGGCGCAAAGATGTCAGATTTGCTGTGGATGCAGCTAAAGAAAGTAAAGGGAAAGTTTCGATCGGTGGCTTATCAACAGGGGGTACATTAAGTGTTGAAATGGCTCTAACAAACAAGCAATCGATCGATGGTGGAGTTTTCTTGTTTTCTGCTGCATTAGGTTTAGCTAGTAAAGCTGGTAATCTAGGTGAAATTTTGCTCAGAACTCCTCTATCTAAAATTTTCGACCATATCGATAAAAGTAGTCTTATCAATAATTCGCCGAGTGGTAATCCCTTTCGATATTCCAAAATGGATATTGGTGGAGCCAGAGAACTATCAAAATTAATTAAAGAGTTAGATTTACTGACCGATCGCGACGTACTAAATCAGCCTTTATTTGCAGCACATTCTGAATCAGACACCACCGCAGATATTGATGAGATCGAAGAATTGGTGAATCGGTCTAAAAAAGCAGAAATGTTTAGAATTGGTAAAAACTTTGCTGTTCCTCATGCCAGCGTTGTTTTGAAAAGTCCAGTCCTATCACTCAACAATTCACCTTTAGAACCTAGCAATCCTTTCTTTGACCAAATGACGCAATCGCTTCATACATTCACGAAGAAATATGGTTTAATAGATCGTAAATAAATAGTGGTGCGTTACTCTACGCGATAACAAGCCCTATGCTTTGATAAACGATTTGTCCTGAACTAGAGAAGTGCAAATTGCAAGGAATTGGTATCTATGAAATCCATGACACAAATCACCATCAGCGATATTGACATCAACTACAAAATCAAAGGTAGTGGCAAACCGTTACTGATGATTATGGGTTTGAGTTTCAGCCTGCTCGACTGGGGCAAGAAATTCACCGAAGTACTCGCTAAAAACTATCAACTAATCCTCTTCGACAATCGCGATGCCGGACTCACCAGCCCATCCCCACAACCGTATAGTCTCGTGGAAATGGCAGACGATACCGCTGGACTTTTAGACGGATTAAATATTCCCAAAGCACATGTATTTGGTGTCAGTATGGGTGGTGCGATCGCCCAGCATTTTGCTCTAAAATATCCCGATAAGCTAGACAAACTCATTCTCGGTTGCACTATGGCGGGGGGTAAATGCAGTCAGATGGGAGATATTAGTGGCGTGATAAATGTTAATCTTTTGGATTTATTATTTACATCCACATTCATTCACAGCCATCGACAGGAACTTACAGACTTCCTTGCAAAAACAACCCCATTGCATAGTCGAGATGCAGCTTTGCAGCGTCAGCTTCAAGCCTTTGCCAGCCACGATACTTACGATACTTTGAGCGATATTAGAGCCACCACACTCATTATCACTGGAGATAAGGATATTGCGATTCCTCGATCGAATAGCGACCTACTGGCTACCAAAATTTCTAATGCCAAACTAGAAATAATTGCGGATGCGTCACATGGCTTTGCTTATAGCAATGCAGAAATTATCGCCGATTTAATTCGGCTCTTTTTAAAATAACTAACAAACAGGACACAACGATCGTGAAAGACCAAATTGAAGCAATTAAAGACGAATTTATCGCTTACTTAATCGCGTTTAATTCACTGGAGCCAACTAAGGTTTTAGGATTTTTTCATCTACCTGCAATGTTGATGACTTCAGAGGAAGTCGCCATCATGGAGAAACCAATTGAGGTATTGGGAGTATTTGCAAAATTGATGGATGAGTTAAAAGGAAAACAATTTGAAGAGAGTAAGATTGTCAGCCCACTTCAAATTACTCAGCTCACTGATAATCAAGCACAGGTTGTTGGAGTTGCTAAACGATTCGATCGATCGAAAAAAGAAATCGAACACTTTGGCTTTACCTATACCATGCGTAAAGTCGAAGATAAATGGAAAATTATTGCAGGCGTATTGCACGAACCGGAAACATTGTCTAATTCTTGATAGTTTGATCGAGTAGTAAGCTAGAATGGTCAAAATCCCCGACTTCTTCAAGAAGTCGGGGATTTCGCTGTATCGATCTTATCTAAATTTATACA
>NZ_JBGSQZ010000150.1:0-15444 GCF_041737865.1 Chamaesiphon sp. | reverse complement strand
TTACTGACACCAGCACTCTTTAAGCAAAGTCTTTACTACCGCCAATTAGGACTGAGAAATCGGCTCTTGAACCTGCCCCTGATGATGGCGGCAGTACTAACGCTACGATGGCGGAATGTAGCAGGAGTCAGAGAACTAACTGCTAGGCGGGTCCCCCGCCCAGCACGGATGCTGGAGCGAGAAGGATGCTTATGGTGTCAACCAATTCAGGTCAGCTGGGCGGGAGACCCGTCCAGCAGCCAACAGGCGATGGCACAACGGTTCTTGACCTGAACTGCGGAGTTATTTGAAAGAACATTCAAAGAATTATTACCAGAATTTAGCCGTAAATGGCACAGCCGAAAACAGCGTCCACTACCGCCAAGTCTAGAATTTACGAGGTCAAAATTTGAGCGGATTTGGGCATGTGACGGCTCAACATTAGAAGCAATTTTCAAGAAATTAGAAAGTTTAGCTGATGTCCCAATTGGAAAATTAGCTGGAAAGATGGGCGTAGTGATAGATTTAATCACTAGACTTCCAGTCGAAATCTGGTTTAAAGAAAATGCCAAAGCATCGGATATTAATTTCGAGGCAGAAATTTTAAACTTAGTTCGAGCTAGGACATTACTATTGCTAGATAGAGGATTCTATCATTTTCGATTCTGGCAGCAGTTAATTGATAATGAATTTCATATAATTACGCGATTAAAGAAAGGTGCAGTTTTTCAAGTCCAGCGGGTATTTACAGATACTTATAGTATCCGTGATAGACTGATTATAATGGGTTCTGGGACAGAGAAGGCACCATATATCACTCTTCGATTAATCGAGATTCGCTCAAAGAAAACTTGGTATTCTTACGCGACGTTTTCGGGGGAAGCTTCCCCCGAAAAGCTCGCTTATCTAACTAGTGTAGTCGATCCACTAATTTTGCCTCCTTATGTAGTAGCCGATCTATACGGAAGACGGTGGCGGATCGAAGAAGCATTCAACACGGTTAAACGATTATTAGGATTGAGTTATTTATGGACTGGTTCAATTAATGGAATTAAATTACAACTTTACTGGGCGGGAGACCCGTCCAGTGGGGCACTTGGCTATTTTATTCTGTTCTCGTCGATTTGGGTGATGCTGTCGCTGATGAAATGACTTTACCCTTCGACCGGATTTCTTTGGAAATGGTTTACCGAGGACTCTATCATTTTTATGTTGCTCATCACAAAGGTTTAGCAACCGATCCGATTAAATATTTTGCTGCTCCTGAAAATCAGGATCTCGGTGTTGTCAAAACAATCCGCAAACCTAATAAGCTGTTTTATATCTAAATCTTTTGACTGAATCCCTTACAGCAAAGGTTCTAGAGGACAAAAAGAGTGTTTTAAATGTTTGACAGCTTAGCAACTTAGGTTACTTATCATCTGGATAATCTTCAATAACCCTGCCATTCGAGATAGCTTCTCTGACTTCTCGAACCAGAATCTTACGGACGATCGATTGGTCAACGGCGTGTTTAGAAAACTCAAATTGTTCATCAGAAATTTTCTGACGGATTTCTTCAATATACTTTGCACGGTCATAATTTGAGGTTAGGGTGTGGGGTGTGGGGTGTGGGCTGTCGGGTATGGGAACATTATCGATAGATCGTGTTTTTATCAAAAGCGCAAGCTTTGACCGTGCCAAGTATAAGTGCGGTCATGTGAGCATTATCTCATATCCAATCGCTAGTCTGACAGGGTAGGAGTAATTCATGAATTACCCCTACCCTGTCAGACTAGATTATTCCTGAGTGTAAGCATCCATCGGTAAACAAGAACAGACCAAATTCCTGTCACCATAAGCTCGATCGATCCGTCCTACCGCTGACCAGAACTTATATCCTACTCTTGACTATAGGCATCCATCGGCAAACAAGAACAAACCAAATTTCTGTCCCCATAAGCTTGATCGATCCGACCTACTGCTGGCCAGAACTTATAGTCCTGCAACCCAGCTACTGGATACACTGCTTGCTCGCGACTGTAGGGACGATCCCAATTAGCATCGACTAGATCCGCGATCGTGTGTGGGGCATTTTTCAGCGCGTTGTTTTGCTTATCCACATTACCGATTTCGATTTCGCGGATTTCTGCGCGGATCGCGATCATGGCATCGCAGAACCTGTCGAGTTCGGCGAGAGATTCGCTTTCGGTGGGTTCGACCATGACGGTTCCGGCGACTGGCCAGGAGACAGTGGGGGGATGGAAACCACAGTCGATGAGGCGTTTGGCGATGTCATCGACTTCGATTTCTGCGGTCTTTTTGAACTCCCGCAGGTCGAGGATGCACTCGTGGGCGACGAAGCCGTTGGTGCCTTTGTAGAGGACGGCGTAGTGATTTTCTAACCGTTTGGCGATGTAGTTGGCGTTGAGGATGGCGACTTCAGTGGCTAATTTCAGACCTGCTCCGCCCATCAGGGCGATATAGACCCAAGAAATTGGTAAAATGCTCGCGCTACTCCAAGGGGCGGCGGAGACGGCACCAATGCCTTGTTTACCGCCCATGGGGATGACTTTGTGGGTGGGGAGATAGGGGGCGAGATGTGCCATGACACCGATCGGACCCATGCCTGGGCCGCCGCCACCGTGGGGGATGCAGAAGGTTTTGTGGAGGTTGAGGTGACAGACATCTGCGCCGAAGTCGCCGGGACGACACAATCCGACTTGGGCGTTGAGGTTGGCACCATCCATGTATACTTGACCGCCGTGTTCGTGAACGATCGAGCAAATCTCGACAATTGCCTCTTCAAATACGCCGTGGGTGGAGGGATATGTCACCATTAGGGCGGCTAATTTGGCTTGATGTTGGGCGGCTTTGGCGCGTAAATCTTCTACGTCGATGTTGCCATCATTGTCACACGCGATCGCGACTACCTGCATTCCCGCCATGACTGCGCTGGCGGGGTTGGTGCCGTGGGCGGATTGGGGAATGAGGCAGACATTACGATCGACATCGCCGCGTTGATGGTGATATTCACGGATGACTAATAATCCAGCATATTCACCTTGGGAACCCGCATTGGGTTGGAGGGAGATCGCGTCAAAGCCCGTAATTTCAGCCAACCAGCGTTCGAGGTCGTCGAATAACACTTGATACCCTTGAGCCTGTTCGACGGGTACGAAGGGGTGAATTTGCCCGAATTCTGCCCAAGTTACGGGTACCATCTCGGAGGTGGCATTGAGTTTCATTGTGCAGGAACCGAGCGGAATCATCCCGTGGGTGAGCGACAGATCCTTGGATTGCAAGCGGGTGATGTATCGCAGCAGTTCGGTTTCGGAGTGGTAGATATTGAAGACGGGGTGAGTTAGATATTCGGATGTGCGGGCTAGTGTTGAGGCTTGGATACTGGAGTTATTCGCATCGATTTCAGAGAAGGTGAAATCTGGTGCTTTATCACCTGCAAAAATCTGCCATAAGTCCATCACATCCGCAGGTGTGGTGGTTTCGTCGAGGGAGATGCCGAGGTTGTTTAGATCGATCGATCTCAGGTTAATTTGTTGAGATTTTGCCCGTTCTAATATTTCGGCAGCATTTCCAGATATTTTCACCTGAAGCGTATCGAAATATGGTGCATCACCGATCGAGTAACCTAATTTAGTTAAGCCAGTGGCGAGGGTGGTAGTCAGATTGTGAATGCGTTGGGCGATCGATCTTAATCCCTCTGGGCCATGATAAACCACATACATTCCCGCCATAATTGCCAGTAGGACTTGGGCGGTACAAATATTGCTCGTCGCTTTGTCTCTACGGATATGTTGTTCGCGAGTTTGGAGGGCTAGCCGGAGCGCAGTTTTACCCCGTTTATCTTTGGATACTCCGACTAATCGACCAGGAATTTGACGTTTGTAAGCATCTTTGGTCGCAAAGTAGGCAGCATGAGGGCCACCATAACCTAATGGTATCCCAAAACGTTGAGTATTTCCGACGACGATATCTGCACCAAATTCTCCAGGCGGTTTGAGCAATGTGAGGCTGAGTAAATCGGCGGCGACGGTGACAATTGCACCTGCTTGGTGAGCCTGTTCGATTACTTCTTGATAATCATAAACAGCTCCATCAGTTGCGGGATATTGTAATAACATCCCGAATATTTGGTGGCTGAAATCGATCGATCGATGATTTCCAACTACGACTTCAATCCCTAATGGCAACGCACGGGTTTTAATTACGTCAATAGTTTGGGGGTGACACGCTTCAGAGATCCAGAACGTATTGAACTTCGTCTTCTGAATACCGTAGCTCATACTCATAGCTTCCGCTGCTGCTGTACCTTCATCGAGCAGCGAGGCATTAGCGATCGCCATCCCCGTCAGATCCATAATTACGGTCTGATAATTGAGTAAAGCTTCCAATCTACCCTGAGAAATTTCTGGTTGGTAGGGAGTATATTGAGTGTACCAGCCAGGATTTTCGAGGATATTTCTTTGAATAACTGTTGGGGTAATGCAGTTTGCATAACCCATCCCAATATACGAGCGAAAAACTTGATTTTTCGCAGCGATTTGTTTGAGCTTATTTAAAACAGTATATTCACTTTGAACTGTTTCAATTGCTAACGGTTGCTGGAATTGAATCGCGGCTGGTACCGTCCGATCGACCAACTCAGCTAAACTAGATAGACCCAGTATCCCCAACATCTTATCGATATCTGCTGGCTGTGGCCCAATATGCCGCTGAATAAACTCAGCATCTGCCCAAGGATTGGCTGTGGTAGATCGTTGGTGAAGCCGCTCCCCTAGAGCATCGTTTGCTGCATGAGTAAACCGAGTTGGTGATTGAGTCATAGAAGTCGGAGTAGTGAGGAATACTGTACTTAAATGTAATAGATTTAGGTGAGTTTTGGTACGGAGAGATCGAGGATATTGTCAACTTAATTCAGTCATTATGCCGATCTCCGCATTTTAGAGTTCCCTATGCACCTTCGACTTTAGCGCGATATTCAGCCGCCGAGTAGGTTCCTTCAAGTTCGCTGGCTGATTCTACTTGGACTTCGAGTAGCCAGCCAGTTGTGTAGGGATCGGTGCTGATGATTTCTGGGGCATCGATCGCTTTATCATTACGCTTGATGACTTTGCCACTAATTGGGGCTTTGAGATCTTCGACAGCTTTGACAGATTCGATCGATCCAAAGGCACTACCTTTGGTAATCATCTCTCCAACCTCAGGTAATTCGACAAATACGATATCCCCCAACTGATCTACCGCAAAGGCACTCACGCCGATTTTGGCGATGTCTGCGGCTAAACTTACATACTCATGTGTATCGACGTAGCGTAAATTATCGGGATATTCCAAGCTCATATCGCGTTCTTCTATAATGTTCTGCTCTAGCATAGCGATTTATGGGGCGTTGGCGTCGTCTCATCGCGTAGTACTTGAGTGTTATTATGCTAAAAAGATTGGATATTTTAGCCCAAGATGAAAAATCACCTGTTGCTAACTGCCCTATTGAGCGCGAGTACCATCCTTAGTGCTGTTTCACCTGCATTGGTGTCACCAGTAGATATCGAGCGCATCGCCAAACAAACAACCGTCGAGATTACCAAGTGTGGTAGCGGATCTGGCGCGATCGTCCAGAAAAATGGTAATACTTATAGTGTGCTGACGGTGGCTGATGTTGTCAAAAGTAGTGGCTGTGAGCTAGTAGCACCAGATAATACTAGATATCAAGTCACGCAGGTAAAGGCTTTTCCCAATAATATCGATCTGGCGGTAGTTAGTTTTAATAGTAGTCAAAATTATCCAGTTGCGAAACTTACCGACAATTCCGATCGAGTCGCAGCAGGCGCACCGCTATATGTATCAGGGCTTCCGGTATCTTCTTCAGCCGTCAACTCATTTGTCAAAGGCGAAGTTGTCGCCAATCCGCCGCAGCAGCAACAGGGCAAAGGCTACTCACTCATTTATAGTACTAATCGGAAGATTTCACCAGGGCACAGTGGTAGCCCCATATGGAACGATCGCGGCGAACTAATTGCAATTCAGGGACAAGGGGATCTTCAGCGTCAAGTAGCGATGAATACTGACGTGCGGGTGAATACTGGATACAGTTTGGGGATTACAGTCAATACTTTTACTAAATTTGCTGACTCCGCAGGGATACGTGGTTATGCTCCCGTACTAGTCGCAGCCAAACCCAATCCAGTAGACGATCTGATTGCTAGTGCATTACTAAAAGAGCGTAAAGGTGATTATCGCGGGATGTTGGCGGATCTGGAGCGGGGCATCTTGCTAGATTCCCAAAATTCGCGGCTTTACTATAGCCGTGGTGTTGCTAAGTCGATGTTGGGTAATAAAGATGCGATCGAAGACTACAACTTCGCGATCTCTCTCAATCTGAATGATACCCTTGTCTACAACAACCGTGGCGTTGCCAAGGCTAAATTCGGGGATAAAAAAGGAGCGATCCTAGACTACAAACGCGCAATCGCGATCGATCCCAACTATGCCGATCCCTACTATAATTACGGAAAAATTGAGTTTGAGTTAGGCGATAAAAAAGCATCACTTCAAAACTTAAATCGCGCGATCGCTCTCGATCCTAACTTCGATCGAGCTTACTTTAGTCGAGCTGCTGTCAAGTCTAGCTTAGGAGACAAAAAAGGAGAGATTGACGATTTAAACCGCGCCATTACCATAGATCCCAACTATGCTCAAGCTTACTATAAACGCGGTCTGGCTAGAGTGGCAACGGGCGATAAAAAAGGGGCGATCTCTGACTACGACCGAGCAATAGTTCTCAATCCCAAAAATCCTGAAATCTACAACGAGCGGGGAGATCTAAAATCTCAGCTCGGCGATAATAAGGGCGCGATCGCCGATTATAGTAGTGCGATTATTCTCAATCCCAGCAGTGCTAGAGCTTATGCTAATCGTGGATCGATCCAGTCTAAATTAGGTGATAAAAAAGCCGCGATCCTCGACTTGAAAAAAGCAGCAAATCGATACAAACAACAAAAGCAAACAGCCAGCTACCAAAAGGTAATTACCGAAATCAAACGGCTGAGTTCTTGAATGTGAATGTATAGCAGTACGAACTTAGGTTATGACAGTACAACGATTGAAATCGTCGCTACTGGTGCAAAGTCCGCCTACGCGGACTAAAGAATGTCATAACTTATCTCTGTGCTATACATAGGGCTTGCTGAATTAGTCCCTGACGCTGTTCTAAAGCCTGAACTCCTTGCTAAAAAATGGTTTTGTTGCAAATATTCTCACTCGATCGCCAGATTCAAGCGATCGAGTGCAACGGTTCTGAGCCTTTCAAAGTCAAAACCTTGCACTTAATTTCTGAAAAAAGGCTCAAAACCCTTGCAGGGATTGGCTTGCTGAGATCTTCAGCAAGCCCTAGTTAGCAGCTAATCGGCAGCGATGCGCGAGTCGCTGCGTATGGATGGTGTGTGTGTAGCTTGGAGCGGCATTCACTCTACTCTAGATTCTAGTAGAATTTAGTTATTTCCTTCTATTCCCTTCGGTGCGTTACGCTTCGCGATAACACACCCTACAATAACGTGAGTTCGGGATAAGGAAAATTGATTTGCTTCGCTCAAGCACTGCCCTGAACTATAAGTTCGGGCTAATAGCAAAAGTTCTCTTCAGAGAACTGCTAAGTCACTTAGTTCGTTAAAACGAACTAAGTGACTTAGCCCCAAATTCATTTGAGGGCGGTGCGGGAACGAAGCTAGGAGGCATTTACATATCAGCAATTCTCATTATGGAAATAAACCTAGTATTCTTAATCGATTGAGCTGGCTGTAACGACCACAATTGGTTTATCGATCGCCAGCTTAAACTATGATTTATAGTACAAAAGTTTAAAAATGAGAATTGCTGTTTACATATCCGTATAAATCGTAGGGGCTTTGTTTGTGCTAGCCAATATCGAGCGCAAGCTATCAACTATCAACTATCAACTATCAACTAAAGTCGATCGTAAGCAGCGAGGATAATCCGCTCGGTTTCTGCCCAGTTGATACATTTATCAGTGACTGAAACGCCATATTTGAGTTGGCTCAGATCTGCGGGGATCGATTGTCCGCCTTCATTGAGATTGGATTCTAACATCATCCCTACCGTTGAGGTATTACCATTGATAATCTGTTGGATAGTGCTTTCAAAGACGATCGGTTGGAGGCGATAATCTTTATTAGAATTGCCATGACTGCAATCGATGACGATGCGCGGTGGTAAGTTGGCTTTTTTGAGTTCGGTTTCGGCTGCGTGAACGCTGACGGGATCGTAGTTAGGTTTACCTTCACCACCACGCAAGATAATGTGCCCGTAAGCATTACCTCTAGTCTTAAAAACGCTAACTTGTCCTTGCTTGTTGATACCGAGAAAGTTGTGGGGTTGTTTGGCTGATTGGAGGGCGTTTAAGGCTACCTTAACGCTGCCATCGGTACCATTCTTGAAACCGACGGGCATTGATAAACCACTTGCCATTTCGCGGTGGGTTTGGGATTCGGTAGTGCGGGCACCAATCGCCGCCCAAGAAATCAATTCGTCGAGGTATTGTGGGACGATTGGATCGAGTGCTTCTGTAGCGGTTGGTAGACCGATTTCGGTGATTTTCAGGAGTAAGTTCCTCCCAGTATATAAGCCTTTTTCAACATCAAAAGACTCATTCATATCTGGATCGTTGATCAATCCTTTCCACCCAACCGTGGTGCGAGGTTTCTCGAAATAAACTCGCATGATCAGCAAGAATTTATCTTTAACTCGATCCGCTAAATCTTTGAGTTTGTGCGCGTATTCTTCGGCTGCTGTAACATCATGAATAGAGCATGGGCCGACGACAATAAATTTACGATTGTCTTGGAAATCTAAGATTTTTTGAATCTGTCGGCGATAGTCAGCGATGCGTTGCTCTAACTCAGGTGATATTGGTAACTTTTCCTTGAGTTCTTTCGGAGTGATCAATATTTTCGATGAGTTAATATTCGTATCGCCAAGGATGTTAGAATCCATGCTGTTTTCAAGGCTTTGGATATCCTGGTTTGATGTGGGATTTTGCATGAGTAGAGGTGTGGGAATAGTGTTGTAACCTACTTGTTGCAGTGATTACCTGCGATGCCTTGCAGCCGAACGGGCTGGTTTTAGAGGTCGCAGCTTACCCTCTTTTATTACTCCCGATCCTGTAAATCTCGATCCTCGCGATCGAGAGTGAGCTTTTTGGGCGGATCTTAGCAATCTAGTAGTGAAAAGTGAGTAAGCATCGACCGATCTATTGCCCTCAACTGGGCATTATTACTTGCTAGATTCTAAATCGATGCCAACTGGATAAGTACATGAGATCCTAAATATTTTGGTTAGTCGAACAAATTCGGCGATTAACTTTATCTTGCCCTACCATTAGGGACATTCCGCTCAGGGCGATCTGCTTTCGTTTATTATATCTAAAAACTGTTCGGTGGCACCGTCGATCGGATCGGATCGAGGATAACAATCCAGTTAGTCTAAAATTGTTTAGGTACTGACAATTCCCGACCATTGAATTTTCTTGAGTTTCTCACGACGATAGGAGAAGAAATATTCGGGTTCTTGATAGGTGCAGTGGGGGGCGATCGAGATCTGCTGCGGATCTACACCTAATTGTTCGAGCTGAATTTGATTGACCCGACGCACATCTAGCCGCACCCTGCCTGCTTGTGCGTCTGGGAGTAGGGGTGAATTGGGTAGCGATTGTAAAATGGTCAGATCGGCATCAATGTCGCCAGAGAGGGGTTTGGGAGCGATCGATCGACATACTTCCAATCCTACCTGGGTAGTCACTTGGTAGACTTCCCCATCGATCGCTGGACCGATCGCGACGATGAGATCGGCGACACTTCCGCCCTGTGCCAATAACCGTTTTGCTGCCATCGGGGCAATATTTAGGGATGTACCGCGCCAGCCAGCATGTACCGCCGCTACATTGCCAGTTTGCCGATTGGCAATTAAGATCGGGCTACAATCAGCACTAGCAACCCAGACAGCTTGCTGGTGTTGTTCTGTCAACAACCCATCTGCTAGGGCGTTACCCGTTGCTGCTTCTACCTCCGCAGTACTAGAGATTTCGGTTGGAGTAAGTACGACATTGCCATGTATCTGCTTGAGACGGTGAGTAGTAGCAGTCGCCGCCAGGATTGGGGTCATCTCATGGGGTTCGCGCGGGGCAAACTGACGGGTAAAAAAGCCATGTTGCCAGTCAGCGAGTAAATCGCAGGTTAAATAAGGTAATCCCGACCAAGTTTGCCATTGCCACATAAGTATAATGGTCGATCTATAGCGATCGATACAGATGTTTAATAGCTTATCACTCCTTCAGACGATCGAGATTATCGGGCTTGCTGCTACGACAATTTATCATCAGATTGCTAGTTATCGCGATCGCAATCCACCACCTCCAGGCAAATTTTTTACGACTCGCGATCGTCAAGTCAGATACCTCCAAAGCAGAGGAACGGGAGATATCACCATTATTGTTGATGCTAGTTTAGGTGGCGTTGAAGGCTATTTATTAATCAATGAATTTGCCAAATTAACTAGAGTCTGTATCTACGATCGATCTGGTTATGGCTGGAGTGAGGGTTCATTTTTACCGCGTACTAGTCAACAGATTGTTGATGAATTGCATGAACTATTAACTATAGCCAATATCCCACCACCATATATTTTAGTGGGAGACTCCTTCGGTAGTTATAATATGCGCTTGTATGCTCATCAATATGCTGATGATATACTAGGGCTGGTTCTCACCGATGGATTACATGAAGATTCGATGCTAGCATTGCCTTTTAGTATGGGATTACTCAAGACATTTTTTACCGTTAGTTTTGGCTTTGTCTCGATTGGCGCAGCCTTGGGGATCGTTAGACTATTGGGTATTTTAGGTGTATTCGAGCTAATTAAGCCAGAACTAAAAAAGTTTTCAGCGATCGATCTGCAATATGTCAAAAAATCTTTTTATTCTGCTCGTCATTGGGTTACAATGGGGCAAGAAATGTGGAATTTAGATACCAGTGGCAGACAACTGAAAGTAGCCAATAATTTAGGCATACCAATAATTAGTATTAAATCTCAAACCTTTCTCAGGCCATTACTCGGCATCAAATTCTTATCCCTACCAGCAGCCGATCGAGTTCGCGATCGCATCCATCTCGATTTACTCAAACTATCTACCAACTCCGAGCAGATCTTAGCTAATCATAGCAGTCATTTCGTTTGGATCGACCAACCAGAACTAATCATTAATGCTGTGACTAGCTTGTTAAATTAATTGATAGTTGATAGTTGATAGTTGATAGTTGATAGTTGATAGTTAACTTGTAGGATGGGGATTTATACCCCACCTTACAAGTTGACTATATAGTGACTTATTTTGTGAAACTACTTACAGTCCACAGGAGGAGAAAAGTCAACAACCCAGCAAAAACTTCACCTGGGATGCCAATGATATCGACTGGTAGATGTAGAGTATTTACTAGCACAATAGCTACAATAGTACCGATAATTAAAGCTAGTAAAGTGCCTAATAGAGCGCGTTTAAATCGACGTTGCTTTTGATTGATAAAATAGAGACTGAATCCAGCCCCGATCGCGATCAGTGTTGGTAATCCCGTATTGGCTATACTTGGCACTAATGAAGCCCCACTTAGTACTGTATAGACACCAGCAGTTGTTAAAATCTGCTGTTGACTAGGACGTTCAAAACTATCCCCCAACCAACTGGGAGCATTAGTAACAGCTAAGGATGAAAATTTGGGTGCGACAGTGGCTAACTTTTCGGGAAACCTAATCCCGTCGGGCACTTTGATTTTGCCCTGCTGACGGAGCTTGAGCCGTTCCATCAAGATCGCATCATAAGCTGATTCGATATTATCTTGTAGCTGTCGATCGCCACCCAATTGGGCAATTACACGTTGTTTAGCAGCTTGAATCTCTTCAAAGGTGGCATCTTCTGCTACCCCTAGCTGCTCATAAGGATTCTGCTGACTCATTCACAACCTCCGATGATGGTCTTCACCTGCTACTTTCTACTCTAGACTGCTTTGGATGTATCTGCCACTTTTGGCAGTAAATGTTAAGAATTGGGGGGTAGGTAGCAACTTGGGAGTTACCTTCTATCCTATTCCCTACCCTCTACTCCCTATCCCCTACCCTCTATTCTAAAACTCACCTTTAACCTGCAACCCATAAACTGTATTCCCCTGAGCATCTTGGCGAATGAGCGGAAATAGGAGCAAACCGCGTTTTTGTCCTAATTCGATCTCGCCGACTAGATAACCCAAACCTGCACCAATCAATACATCGGTAAAGCGGTGACGGTTTAGATCTAGGCGTGAATAACCAATCAAGGCTGCGCCACCGTACCAGAGAATGGCATAATCAGGATGGTAGTGACTCTGGACGCGGGCGAGCGCAAAGGCTGTGGTGGCATGACAACTGGGAAAACTATCGAGTTCCTTTTCATTGTCAGGGCGGGGAGATCTAATCACTTCTTTGAGTCCATAGCACAAAGCTGCACTCGTACCGACGGCATCGACGATCCGTAGTGTATGTTGTCCACCATCAGCTCCATCGGTGAGCAGCGGCAATAAGGAACCACCACCAAGGTACAAGATCGTACCCGCACCAGACACGAAGTCCGAAAACCCTTTATTGGCGGTTTGGGCTTGAACACTAGGTGTAAAGCTGATGCCACTCAAAACGATCGTCGTAGCAACTAATTTGTGTTTCCAAGTCATAGATACAGGCGATCGACAACGATGATGAACGTGGCAACTATATCACGACAACGTTGGCGATATTGACTCGGCAGGATTATTTACGAAGTTGGCTGGCGCAAAGTTACAATGATAAGTAGATTGTGTTGAGTTCGATTTGAAACGATTCCTGATGACTAAATATTTATTGTCCCCGCTCGGTATCATCATGTCGATCGCGCTGATATTTATGCCACTATTGGCAGTAGCCGCAACCGATGTCACTCAGCCAGAAATAGAGCAGCCAACTGTTGCCAGCCTCGATGCCACCTTGCGGCAAAATCCCCAGGATCTCGATGCTCGGCTCCAGCGGGGTATACTACATGCTAGACTGTCGCGATATCTTCCCGCGATCGCTGATTATACCGAAGTCATCCGCCTCGATCCAGATCGGGCGATCGCTTACAATAATCGCGCAGCAGCCAAGCTAAATATGAAAGACTATCGGGGTGCTTATCTCGATTATTCTCAGGTGCTGCGTATTTTGCCTGAGCAAGCCATTTCTTATAATAACCGCGCGATCGCTCGTCATCAAATGGGTGACTGTTTAGGCGCAATTACAGATTTACGCATTGCTGTAGGGCTATTTAAATTACAGGGCGACAATTTTAACTATCAGCGGACTTTAACTAATTTAAAATATTTCCAGAAGTCCAAACGTTAATCGTATTTTACTCGATCGCGAGTGTGTAGCTTAAAATAAAAGTATTCAATTTCAGTTGAAGCTATGACTGCAACGCTATTTGCACCACCGGATGAGATGATTCGCCTATCTGGGATTAGCTGGAAAACCTACGAAACACTGCTAGAGGAACAGAGCGATCGGCGGCTCCGCCTCACCTATAATCGTGGCGATTTCGAAATTATTGCTCCCTCTCCAGAACACGAATTGAGTAAAGAAGTATTGGGTCGTTTTATCGATACTATTGCCGAAGAGTTTGAAGTGAACATTTATCCGCTCGGCTCGACTACTTTCAAACAGCCGGAACTAAGCGGCGCAGAACCCGACAAATGTTTTTACATTCGCAATATTGCGGCGGTTCAAGGCAAGTGCAGATTAAATATGGGCGAAGATCCAGCACCCGATCTAATTGTAGAAATTGATATTACTAGCAGTTCTCAAAATCGCCTTCAGGTTTATGCAGATTTGGGAGTAGCCGAAGTCTGGATTTATAATGGGGAATCTCTGGTCATCCAACAATTACAGAATGGCACTTATATTGCCGCCCAAACTAGTCAGTTTTTTATAAATTTGCCGATTTCAGAGGTTGCTAACTGGTTGCAGCGATCGACAACAATGGATTATCTTGCATTGGTAAAAGAGTTTCGGCTGTGGGTAAGAAGTCAAATTCAGAAATGAGATCTCAATCCATCATTTATAATTGAGTGTAGAGATAGAAGCAGGGTGAGTACTGCCCATCAACACATCATCACCCCGATTCGATCGGTATTAAATGTATCCGATCGCTCGTTGGTGAGCTGTTATTAGTAGTAAAAATATTTGTTAAAGGTGAGATTTATGGCGATCGATTGGTGAAGAGATTGCTCGATCGCGTAGCGTACCGTAGGTAATCGAATCAAACAGTTTAAATTCTTTTGCTTCGGCTCTAAATGGTCTGTGGGCACTGTCTACCCCATGTCTCTACGCTGATTGACGGACAAAAGTTTTTTAAGCCCAGACATGTGTATGCGCCTTAAATTCAATTCGGTATTTTTTAAGCAGATATTGTGAACGAGAAGCCTTGACTGGATCTGGGTCGATATTAGTAGTAAAAGAGACAGAACAAAGTAAATTCCAGCGATTAATAATTGCCCTTTTAACCCAACTCCAACCAATCTTGAGATAACTAGAGCCACGAAACCAGTGTGGATCTACAAGACGACGTTGACCAGAAACAACGACTTCAACCCCAGTCGCCGTTAAAAATAAAGTCGCCATCGCCATCACCAAACAAAGACGGGATAAAGCTGGAGCGGAACGTAGCTTAGAATTTGCTAAATTAAAGCCAGAAGATTTATCATCTTTAAAGTTTTCCTCAATCGTAAAACGCAGACCATATTCCCGAAAGGTTTGAAGAGTCGTAGGTTTAGTGCTAATTCTAATCCGACAGTGCCAACCCAATGCTCTGACATAACGAACTAATTGGGCATCGGCAAATCCTCGCAGCCAGCAGAACTACCTTGGGATTAACAGGTAGCAGCTTCGAGACTCGTTTGAGCAAGTCTTTGTAAGTGTCGAGCTTCACGCTACTACTCTTATGTTTGAGTACTCTCCAGCCAATTGGAATTGCTCTACCCAGATGCACCACACAGACCCGAATCAGGCAATATTGATCTGCTGGGCGGGTCACCCGCCCAGTCCATAACATGCTGGTATCAAACGTCAGATATATTTCCGGGTCTTGCCAGTTGGCAAATACTGCTTTGACCAATGGACTATATAGTTTAGCTGGATTAATTCGTGGATTATTCACCCACCGTGACAACCTTTTCTGGTTACTCTGAGCTATTTAAGCCTTCGTTTGAATATGGTCTATCCATTTAGGGACTTCCAGGAAATAAATAGTTCCGAGAGAGTAAGATAGACTAAGAATCTATACCGAAAGGAGATCTGAGCAATGTTGGAACTCACAGCCGGACTCAAAATATTATTGAAAGAGACAGCAGAACGGCTCAAAGGTCA
>NZ_JBGSQZ010000147.1:0-24891 GCF_041737865.1 Chamaesiphon sp. | reverse complement strand
TGACCTTTGAGCCGTTCTGCTGTCTCTTTCAATAATATTTTGAGTCCGGCTGTGAGTTCCAACATTGCTCAGATCTCCTTTCGGTATAGATTCTTAGTCTATCTTACTCTCTCGGAACTATTTATTTCCTGGAAGTCCCTAGGTAGTAGCAACTATTATGAAGTTGGTAATGGTACTTTTACCATCAATTTTGCCAATCCTGTTGCTGCGTTCGGTTTTTACGGCACTGATATCGGAGATTTTAATGGACAAATTACTCTATCTCTTAATGATGTTGTGAGTAGTGTTTTAACTGTCCCCAACACAATTGGTGCTCCCAATGGTTCGGCACTTTATTACGGTCTGATTGCCCAAACTGCTGGTGAAACTTTCAATCAGCTTACCTTTGGCAATACCAATGTAGGGACTGATTTTTTCGGATTTGATAACTTAACAGTTGGGACTCTCTCACAAGTTACTCCAGCGACAGCAGTTCCCGAACCCTTTACTATTATCGGTACCCTCGTAGGTGGAACCGCAGCACTACGGATGAGAAAGAAACTGAAAGCTACGACCAAAATCTAATTTGGCACAGATGTAGTAGGCTACTGATGTTTGAGAAAAGGTTTATTTCCCAAGGCACCGTAATTAATTGCGGTGTCTTTTTTGTGTTGTTGGGTGTTAGAGATTCCGGTAAGATCGAGGTATTGCCATCCTGATGTCTAGGTCGATCGATCTACATCTTTAGTCTCAATCGACGTTTGCCGATTTTAGTTGAGATGCGTGGATCTGACCCACCCCACCCTACTGGCACCCCTCCGAAGAGGGGAGTTTATCCTTGTATTTCATTAGGCTACCGTGTACATACAGGCTCACTAGACTACGTTCCTAGCTAGTATATCCGCCCTTCCGTCTGGGAAGGGCTAAAGAAAATCCCCTCCTCGGAGGGGTGCCCAACGGGCGGGATGGGTAGATCCAAGCATCCACCCCAACCCCCCTCGATCGAATCAACCCTAACTCACCACTACATGTCCCCAGATCGACACTTACCAATTTATCTCGATCGACATGCTACAACGCCTGTAGATCCTCGCGTTCTAGCGACGATGTTGCCTTATTTTACCGAGCATTTTGGCAATCCGACTAGTACCACCCATCAGTATGGATGGGCAGCGGAAGCGGCAATAACTGGCGCGCGAGAAACCATCGCCGCAGCCATTGGCGCAAGTACCGAAGAAATCGTCTTTACTAGTGGTGCGACGGAAGCCAATAATCTCGCGCTCAAAGGTGTAGCCGAAGCATATTTTTCCAAGGGGCAACATATTATTACCCTCCAAACCGAGCACAATGCGGTGTTAGATCCTTGTCAATATCTAGAATCATTGGGATTTATAGTTACTTATCTACCTGTCGAATCCGACGGGTTGGTCAATCTCGATCTTTTTAAAAAAGCCATCCGTCCCGATACGATCTTGGTCTCGATTATGGCAGCAAATAATGAGATTGGAGTACTCCAACCAATAGCAGAAATTGGTAAAATATGTCGAGAAAATGGAATTTTATTTCATACTGATGCCGCACAAGCGATCGGTCAAATCCCCTTAGATGTCGAACGCTTAAATATCGATTTGATGTCGCTGACGGCACATAAAGTATATGGGCCAAAAGGTATCGGTGCATTATACGTCCGTCGTCGCGATCCGCGCGTGAAATTGTCACCGCAACTGCATGGTGGCGGACACGAACGAGGAATGCGATCGGGTACACTATATCCGCCCCAGATCGTCGGCTTTGCCAAAGCTGTCGAAATCGCTCTCGTCGAAATGGAGATGGAAAAAGCGAGACTGACCGAATTGCGTGACAGATTGTGGTCGCAACTGAGTCAGGTTGAAGGGATTTATCTCAATGGTCATCCGACCCAACGACTGCCAGGAAATCTCAATATTAGTGTCGCTGGAGTCGATGGGAATGCGCTCCTGCTGGGCTTGCGTCCCACTGTCGCCCTCTCATCGGGAGCCGCCTGTAGTTCCGCCAAAATCGAGCCTTCACACGTTTTGAAGGCACTAGGACGATCGGAATCTCTGGCTTATGCAGCACTTAGGTTCGGAATTGGGCACAATAATACAGTAGAGCAAATCGATCGAGTTGCGATGGCGACAATCGAGACGATTCAGAGTCTACGGAAGTTAGCTTTGAGATCGTGACAATTTGCAGCTATAATCGAAAGTAACCAGGAGCGATCGCCCAAAAGAAGAATAAGCCAAGCCGATCTTCTCAATCCTTCCGGTAATCCAAACTGGATGCGATCGCCTACTTGACAAAATTTTCGTGGATTCTGGACATACCACCATCCTTGTAGCTAATTACTAAGTGCAATGGATCTAGTGAGAATTGGAGGATCGCTCCAGTTCGCTCTATTTTAGCAAGCTACAGCTCCAATGTTTGGAGTTGATGTCGATCGCTGGGGTCATCTGAAGATGTAAGCCCAATTGCTACGAACTTACTCGTAACTAATATTTGGGTAGATTCTCGCCAACAGATACCAGACAAACAATTGTTGTTTGTCAAGTATTTTGACAGAGACAAATCTGCTGTTCGAGACATTCTTTACTTAGTCAGACGTTGTGCCTAAAAGCAAATGACCATTGAGTAAGTGAGATCTCAAGATGAGAGGAAAATAGCGAGGCTACGTCACGTCGTAGTATCTACTCTGTAGAACTCAGTCTAGGATCTTACGTTGCAACGTGATGCTCATTTTTTAGAAGCACACACCAACAAAGCTGACGCGATCGTCGATCGAGAGCCATACATCTACATCTCTAGTGTGAGTGCATCATTTAGCACTCAACGACGCAGATAGATGTTCGGCATCTAACTCCCGATGGGATACTTTAGCCGATTGGCAGTATCTCAAAATACGATCGCATAGGCTTGGCGATCGATTCAAATTAATTACAAAGCAGTTAGCTACTTGGACAAATTACGTTACATCATACCAGCACAGCTCGGCACCTATCGATTCTCAGTGACCGGACATGCTGCTAATTTTCGAGGAAATTGAATGCCAAAGCAAATAATTATTGCGGAGCAACACCGTATTGGTGCCGTATTTGGGGAAGACCAAATTCAAGAATTGGTAGTAGCGACCGGACAACATCAGGTCAGTGATATCTATCTTGGCATCGTCGAAAATGTGTTACAAGGGATCGATGCTGCGTTTATCAACATCGGCGAACCTTCTCGCAATGGATTTATCCACGTTACCGATTTAGGGCCACTCAGACTCAGACGTAGTGCTGGCTCGATTACTGAATTGCTCGCACCACAGCAAAAAGTGCTGGTGCAGATCATGAAGGAGCCAACCGGAAATAAAGGCCCCCGACTAACTGGAAATGTCAGCCTCCCTGGTCGTTATGTCGTGTTGATTCCCTTTGGTAAAGGGGTAAATCTATCCCGCCGGATTCGGACTGAAGGCGAGCGAAATCGGCTCAGAGCTTTAGCCGTCCTAGCTAAACCAGCAGGGATGGGTCTACTCGTGCGGACTGAAGCCGAAGACACCACAGAAGAGGCAATTCTTGAAGATCTAGAACAACTTCAAAAACAGTGGGAGATTGTCCAGCAGGATGCAAATTCTACCCGTGCGCCAGCTCTACTCAATCGCGATGATGATTTCATCCAAAGAGTCCTCAGGGACATGTTTTCGGCAGATGTCAACCGCATTGTCGTAGACTCCGATCAGGGACTCAAACGGGTCAAACAGACCCTACTGGGCTGGAATGACGGTCAACTACCTCCAGGAGTCGTCGTAGATCGGCATCGAGAACGTCAACCGATTCTCGAATATTTCCGAGTCAATGCCGCCATTAGAGAAGCACTAAAACCCAGAGTAGATCTACCTTCAGGCGGTTATATCATCATCGAGCCGACTGAAGCACTAACTGTAGTTGATGTTAACTCTGGTTCCTTCACTCGATCGAACACCTCCCGCGAAACAGTGTTGTGGACAAACTGTGAAGCGGCAACAGAAATTGCCCGCCAGATGCGGCTGCGGAATATCGCTGGGGTGATCATTATCGATTTTATCGATATGGATTACCGCAAAGATCAACTCCAAGTACTGGAGCATTTTAACAAACAACTTCGAGCTGATAAAGCTAGACCCCAAATCGCCCAATTGTCCGAATTAGGACTAGTCGAACTCACCCGCAAACGTGAGGGTCAAAATATCTATGAGTTATTTGGCGAAACCTGTAGTACATGCGGCGGTTTAGGACATTTAGCACACGTTCCTGGCGAGGCAGTTTATGGTGCAGACGGCGAAGCAGTGCCGATTTCACTAGTTTCTACCGCACCGCAACGCGAACATCGTCATCGCAGCACTACGGAAAGTACATCCAGCTCCGCCAGAGGATTGACGAGAAGTCCCCGTCGCAACGCTCGGACATTGCCCGATCCGCGCCAATCGGCACCAGCACCAGCACCAGCAGCAGAATGGGATAGCTTCGATCCAGAGGGCACAGAAGGTGAAAACGACTTCGATCTAGTCAATCATCCTAGCTATCAACAGCAGAATGGTAACAAAAAACGTCGCCGCCGAGTAGGGCGCACCGAACGCGAAGAGGTAGTGCGGAATGTACCGCGTCCGACACCCACTAGCGATACTCCACGTATTGCAATGCCGAATACTAATGCTGTTAGTCGCGCTGTCATCCCCAATCGTAATGCCCCTTCTCCGTCTGAGGATAACGCACGGGCGACTCTAGTTAGTCGTAATTTTGCGCCGCCAGCGATCGAAGCATTTGTCCCAGATCCACTGCCAGAAGCACTGCCAGCAGTAGACTTAGCGGAGGATACCTTAACAACCACCGCCGATTTAGCCGAACAAGAGCAACGTCCTGGGAAACCTCAGCGAGTCAAGCCGACTCGTCCGACGATCGAACCGCCAGAAGTAATCGCCGTCGAAATGTCGGATTTGGAGAAAGAAACCTACGCCTGGATGGGAATTTCGCCATTAATAAAGTCGGGACAGGAGTTGAATAACCCTAAAACAGCAATTATTAATATTGTGCCCGTCGGCAGCTTGCCTCCCGCACCTGCCGCGATTGTCACGTCTACTATCCCCGATGATTCAGCAGCTCAAATCGTCGAGGACGTAGTGGAAACGCCCTTAGAAGCTGAAGCGATTGATGAAGTAGTGGAAACGCCCTTAGAAGCTGAAACTATTGATGAGGTAGTGGAAACGCTCCCAGAGCCTGAAGCTATTGATGAAGTAGTGGAGACTGATGCGATCTCGATCGATCCTGAGCCATTTGAGCCACTGACAATCGGGATCGAGCAACCAGAAGAACTACCAGAAAATCGGCGACGCAAACGCCGATCTTCTGCAACAGTCGATTAATCGTTGACGCTACTAATAGCCCCGACTTCTCCTAGCAGTCGGGGCTATATCTTAACTAATTTCAGACTGACGTTAACTACTTTATTTATATCAGTCGCTAAAGTGATTAAGACACTTGAGATCGTAGTCTACGTTGGACTTTGCAATATTAGCCACGATTTCAATCGTAGGCACTCTATAACTAGCAACTGACGTTAACTACTATATCTACAGATGAAGCTCACTCCTCTCAACCATGACTAGTCACGAATTTATATGTCAAGAAGATCTCATCGCTGGCGTCGATGAAGTTGGGCGGGGGGCATTATTTGGGATGGTAGTTACAGCAGCAGTTATTCTACCCAAGACTGCAATTATTGATTGTCAGAATTTGGGCATCAAAGATAGTAAAAAACTTTCAGCTCGCCGTCGAGAATTACTAGTACCGCAGATTCAGCAAGTTGCTATTGCCTATAATATTGGGGTAGCTACTGTAGCAGAAATTGACAAGTTAAATATTCTCCAAGCAACTTTAGTAGCCATGCGGCGGGCAATAATTGGGCTATCAGTGACACCGGAATTATGTTTAGTAGATGGGAATAAATCGATTCCCGATCTAGATCTTCGTCAGCAAACCCTAATTAAAGGGGAAGATAAGTCTGTCTCGATCGCGGCTGCTAGTATCTTAGCGAAAGTTTGGCGCGATCGATTGATAACCGAGCTAGCAGCAATTTATCCCATGTACCACCTCGCCAAGAATAAAGGGTACGGCACCGCCCAGCACCTGATAGCGATCGAAAAACATGGAATTACACCCCAACATCGACAGTCTTTCAGCCCTTGTCAGGGTATGGCAATTCACGAATTTCCCTTAGCTGGAATTACTAGCCTAAATGTGGATGAGGATTAGCTGAAGAGTCAGAGAGATCGCCTTGATTCCCTGTATTTGCCCAAATTGCATAATCAGCCAATAATTGGTACATCAATCTTTGCTTAAAAGCGTTGAGGATACTTTTGAGCAAACTATTTCCAGCCGACTCTACCATTGCAGTAGGCATAAAGTTTAATGGTGGTGGGAGATCTACTCGAACTTCCAGATCTGCACGTCCTTCGAGATAAGTTTCTCCCTGTTTTTGATAAGGTGACAATTTACCGATCAGTTTGAGACTAAAACGTCGATCGATATAATCAATTCCCCGAATTTCACACTTGGTAGAAGCAACTCGTACCGTCCCGTCAGCTTCTGTCCAAACTCGCAAAAATACCGTCGGCTGAAGATCGAATCCAAAAAAACTCAGCGTCCGCATCGTCAGACAAAACTCATCATCACTCACCTGTTTAATCCGATTTGGTTCAACTAGCGATCGCACCAAACGATGCGGCTGGCGTAGATAGTGCTGAATGGGGATAGGTTGCTGGGGTACAGCAATGTCAACCGATCGATCCGCTGTAAATTTAACGATGTGCATATAAGTAGCTAGGTGTTAGAAACTAGTAACACCGGAGAGATTAATTAACAATTAATAGTTAATGCTGTTAAATATCTGAAACTTAGCAAAAAAATAAGTTTTAATTTATCGATGTCTAGTTGCGATAATATACCTTTATCTAAGATTTTATCGTATTCACGATCCAGATTTCTAGATAAAATTAAAAAATTCAGTAATTTACCAAGTTAGTGCCACAATTCTGGTACTACTTGCGAATTGTTTATGACATTGAAGATCGCTCATTTGGGGCCTGCGGGTACTTATGCCGAAGCTGCTGCACTTGCTTATGCCAAGACAGAAATCACAGGGGCATTTTGCTTGCAGCCTTATCCCAATATCGCCCGAACGCTCCAAGCGGTGGCTAGTGAGGAGGTAACACTGGCGATCGTGCCAGTCGAAAACTCGATCGAGGGTGGTGTGACGATGACCGCCGATACGATCTGGCAACTAACCGCACCGCTCCAAATTCAACAGGCGATCGTCTTACCGATCCATCATGCCTTAATTTCTGTCGCCACCGACTTGAGCCAGATCGAGACAGTTTACTCACACCCTCAAGCTCTGAGTCAGTGTCAACAGTGGTTACAACAGCATCTGCCCCAAGCTGCACGGATTGCCGACAGTTCCACTACCGCAGCACTAACGACGCTCTCAACGCAGCCTCACGCCGCCGCCATCTCTTCAGTTCGAGCGGCAAATCTATACGAGCTACCGATATTGGTACACCCAATTAATGATTATCCAGATAACCAAACTAAATTTTGGGCAATTAGTTTACAGCCAGCACTGCTGGGAAATTGTACCTCTATGGCGTTTAGTTTGCGATCGAATGCTCCGGGTGGATTGATGACTGCTCTGGGCTACTTCGCCAATCGGGGTTTGAACTTGAGTCGGATTGAGTCTCGTCCTAGCAAACGTTCTCTGGGTGACTATCTATTTTTTATCGATATCGAAACTGATGTCAACAATTGCCCTGCTCTAAAATCGGCTCTAGCTGACTTAGATGCTTATGCAGAAATAGTCAAGAACTTCGGAAGTTATTACACGACCATCATTGACCCAACTCTATCGTAAACTTACCCCAACTCAAGATCGGGGATCTCACCATTTGTGAGGATTGAAGCTAACTTTTCAAACAACCTCTAACTGACGATTAAGAATCAGAGTTTGGGTATATTTTAGATATGAGTCATTTTAGCAACATAAATTATGCACTACAAATCTCCAAAACAGCTCGTCAGTGATATTTTTGATAATATTACAACCTCTAAGATGACTTTGATTGGTTCGATGCTAGGATTTGGTCTAATCGGGCACCCCGCTGATGCTGCTACTTTTACCTATCCTGGAACTACTAGCTCAGGTGGTTCAACATTTCAAGCGTTTGTTTCATTAGCACCCTCTAGCTACAGTGTGTTTGAGTTTGGCGTTGATACTGCTGATGTCTATAGTTTTAGTAGCACATCAACAGGTTGGCAAAATGCCATCTCCCTCTATGAAGTTTCTTTCGATCCGAATCGGGTCTTCACTAATTTACGATCGGCCTCTACTAACGCTCCCAATGGTCTTGGAGTATCAATTTCACAGTTTGTATATCCTCTCGATCTTGGGGTTAACTATTTTTTAGTCACCAGTGGTTTACGGAGTAGCGATTTTGGGAATTTCTCGAACGCGATCTCTGGTAGAGGTAATATTGTGGTTACTACAGCCGCAGCAGTTCCCGAACCATTTACCGTCATTGGTACGTTAATTGGTGGTACAGCGGCCGTTCGGATTAGAAAGAAACTAGCTAATTCTCACAAAATGTAGATCTATCGCTAAGTTAGGTAACTCGAACACCAAAGAAGATATTTTTGAAATCTGCAAAAGTCTAGATAGTTAGAAGATCTGGGCTTTTTTAGACGATCGGAATATCAATCCAAAATTACAACATTTGAAACTAATAACCCTGCTAGTTGAATAATAGCAGGGTTATTTCGCTTGTCTAGATGGACAATTTAATTGCGTTGTCTAGAGCATAGGTGCAAACTGAGGCTTTTCAGGTACCACTGTGTATTCAGCGACGATTTGGCGGAACTCATCACCGTCGATAGTTTCTTTCTCAATTAAGAGGTCTACCAATCGATCGACTACCGAACGATTTTCGCGCATGATTTTCAGTGATTCTAGATGACATTCAGCCACGATTTCGCGAACTTGTTGGTCGATTTGAGCAGCTACTTCATCAGAGTACTCAGAACGCGCACCCCAGTTACCGCCGAGGAATACTTCACCAGACTGACTCTCTAGGGACAGAGGGCCGAGTTTGGACATTCCAAACCGTGTCACCATTTGGCGTGCCATCGATGTGACTTGTTGTAAGTCACCACCAGCACCAGTTGTTACTTCAGAATCTCCAAAGATGACTTCTTCGGCTGCACGTCCACCCAAAGCACCACAGATTCGAGCGCGGAGTTGAGTCCGTGAGATCAGGGACTGATCTTCAGAAGGAGTAAACCAGGTTAAACCTTGAGCTTGTCCACGAGGAATCAATGTGACCTTCTGGAGTGGATCGTGAGCGGGGATGAGGGTAGCGATGATCGCGTGTCCGACTTCATGGTAAGCAATCAAGCGTTTGCTCTTGCCATCGACTAGTGGAGTACCTTCCATCCCAGCAACGACTCGATCGACTGCATCATCGATTTCGAGGTTGGTGATCGCATCTTTGCGACGACGTGCGGTCATGATTGCTGCTTCATTGAGCAAGTTGGCTAAGTCAGCACCTGTAAAGCCAGGAGTCCGACGGGCAATTGCTTCTAATGAGACATCAGCACCTAATTTTTTGTTACGGGAATGAACGCCGAGGATC
Organism: Chamaesiphon sp.; assembly: GCF_041737865.1. Lineage (NCBI taxonomy): Bacteria > Bacillati > Cyanobacteriota > Cyanophyceae > Gomontiellales > Chamaesiphonaceae > Chamaesiphon > Chamaesiphon sp. Next base: position 15,197 of record NZ_JBGSQZ010000147.1, on the reverse strand, counting down.
TCAATCCGACCAGCAATGTCTGGTGGATCTACTTGTACTTGTCGATCGAATCGACCAGGACGTAACAGAGCAGAGTCAAGTACGTCAGGACGGTTAGTCGCGGCGATAATGATAATTCCGGTATTTCCTTCAAAACCATCCATCTCAGTGAGCATTTGGTTCAGGGTTTGTTCGCGTTCGTCGTTACCACCACCGATACCAGCACCACGTTGACGACCGACTGCATCAATTTCATCGATGAAGATGATACAAGGAGCGTTTTCTTTAGCTTTCTTGAACAAGTCGCGGACGCGGGACGCACCTACACCGACAAACATTTCGACGAATTCCGAACCGGAGATACTAAAGAATGGTACTCCAGCTTCACCCGCGATCGCTTTTGCCAGTAGGGTTTTACCTGTACCTGGAGGGCCAACTAACAAGACACCTTTAGGAATCTTGGCACCCACCGCTGTAAAGCGTTCGGGCTGTTTGAGGAAAGTTACAACTTCTTGCAATTCTTCTTTCGCTTCAGCAATTCCGGCGACGTCATCAAACATCACACCAGTTTTAGCATCCATTTGAAACTTCGCTTTGGACTTACCAAAGTTCATCGCTTGACCTGGACCACCAGGCATGTTGTTGGAACGGCGAAATAGTAAGAACAAGCCGCTGATTAATAGTGCTGGGAAAACTAAGTTACCGAGGAAACCCCAGACTGCACCATCATTACGTGCTGGATGACTGTCAAAGGAGATGTTTGAATCTCTGAGTCGATCGATCAATTCTGGTGCATTGGTTGGTAAATCGACCCGCAGACGCTGCATCCGATTTTCGAGATCTGGATCGAGCGCCTCGACGATCGCTGTTCTACCACCATCATATAGGTCAACTGCTTTGACACGATCTGCATCGAGGTACTCTAGGAAACGACCATAAGTCATCCGAGTGCTTGCCGTATTTTTACTAACTTCAGCAGTGACAGGGGTAAATGCTCCTTGCCACACGAAGAAGCCAATTACCAGAACTGGAATCGTCCACAGTGCTGCTAGTTTCCACGAAAACTTCATAAAATTGTTTGCCTTTGGGTACGAAGTGACAGTTATCAGTTAAGAATTATTAATTCAGTTTGTCTTATACACTTTAAAATCTCTGAATACATATCTTAATTAAATTTAACGTAATTCTCAGATTTCGGAAAGGGGGGGGGAATTATGCTTTAGGTTTTAGGTTTTAGGCTTTAGGTTTGAGAATTTAGGGTGGGCACTGCCGACCAATTGGATCTCAGCTAGTTAGCACGCTCGATATCGGGCACATTTACAAGATAAATTCACCTTGAGCAATTTTGATGACACGACCGCCGACACTGACGGGACATGTATCAATTGTATATTGGCTCCGCAAATATAGTACTGAAGATCTACCCATCTCTACGCCTTGTTCGACGGCGATGTCTAGATCTGAACTACCTAAGTATTGATACTTAGCCAGATATGCGGCTAGACAACCATTGGCACTACCTGTAGCCGGATCTTCGGGAATCCCATACCATTCGGTAAAGACTCGAATGTGTAATTGCCGCTCGGGATCGATCGTTTCTGAACAAAATATCAGGATCGCTTGAGCCGGAAGATTGGTAACAGCTTGGTAATACAGGTTTAGATTTAATTTTGCCTGACTCACTGCTGTCAAAGTTTTGAGCGGCATGATTATACATGGTAGCCCAGTCGAGACTGGCTCGATCGGGTAACGCGAATCGATATCTGTAGGGTTTACACCAATGACAGCAGCCAGCATCTCAGCAGATAAAGGATCGTAAAATTTGGGCTGCTGTTGGTGCATCCACAAAATATCTGGTGAGCCGTTGAGATAGTTAAAATCGATCGGAATCTGCCCGACTTGGTAGTTAAGGTTAATTCGTCCGACAGCTTCTTGTACTAGCTCCTGCTGGATCGCAAATGCCGTTCCCAGTGTCGGATGTCCGGCAAATGGTAACTCCGTTGTCGGCGTAAAAATACGGGTGTTGTAGCCACCATTAACTGGCTCTGAGTTCGTGACAAAGGTCGTCTCTGAGAAATTAATCTCGCGGGCGATCTGCTGCATCTGAAGGTCGGTCAAATCTCCGGCATCCAAACAAACAGCGAGTTGATTGCCTGTATATTTCCCTGTTGCAAATACATCAAGGATGAGAAAAGGAAGATTGGACATATTAATCTCGAAATATTGCGATCGACTAATTAATATTTTAAGTTGGTGTAGCCGCTGTATCAGCCGCCATCAAATAAACTAACAGTCCCGAAGATGCTCATTTTAAAAATCAATCTAATGCCGCATCGCTAGCTACTCGAAAGCCTGTGCCATGATAACGATAATCCTGAATTGTTTCCCTGCGCTCTGATGACAAACAATTATTAGCATAATAATCGAAGGAGCCACCTCTAATCACAACCAGCTTATTGTCATCTAAATTCGAGCCAAGCCAAGCACTACCATTGATTGGAGCATCTTCATAGTCATTATGCCATCGGTCTTGGCAGAATTCAAAAACGTTGCCGTGCATATCATACAAGCCGAAAGCATTAGGAGCGTAACTGCCGACAGGCTTAGTTGCCAATTCTGCCTGACTATCAAAATCGAAGTAATTAGCAAATCGTCGATCGATCTCATCGCCCCAACTGTAAGCTGTAGTCGTCCCCGCTCGACAAGCATACTCCCACTCAGCCTCGCTGGGTAAGCGATATTTTCGTCCCGTAAATCGTGATAATCGTTGACAAAATTCAGTAGCGTCATCCCAAGAAACGCTATCAACAGGCAACCCATCGTCCTCTCCATTTGCCGATGAGTTATCTTCCATGATGGCAACCCATTGTGCTTGAGTAATCGCAAATTTACCGATCGAGAATGCTGGTACTGTCACTAAATGTTGCGGGAGCCAACAGGCATAATCTTTTGCTGATGAGTCGCCCATCAGAAAACTCCCAGATGGAATACAAACCATCTCTAATGTATTTACACCTAAATCTTCTCTAAAATGTCTTCCTTGGTGAGGAATCTTATAGATAGTCTGTCCATCAAAAGTAATAGATTTAAACTCATATAGTTGCGATTGAATTTCACGTTTTGTCTGCTGTTCAATCACCTTTGCCACTGGATAAACGAAATCTTGCGTAATAAGCGCATACTCCATCGCACTAACATTGTGCTGGATAAAGTTATCGCGAGATTGCTTTTCATCGTCTGTGAGCGATACATCCACGGCTTGAACCAGTAACCGATGAATTTCTGCCTGTAGCTCTTCTCGCTTTTCTGGTTCGGCATTCTCTAGCTGTTTTGTTAGTAAACCAATTTGTTCGATTGCGGTATCGTACTCCTCATTTGGTAGTGCATCCTCAATCATAGTGGTACCTGTGAATAAATATTTATTGGATAGAAATAGGCTGAAACCTTGATGGTGGAAACTGTCCACCCTACATATCTGCACATCATAATCTAATTTTCCTACTTTATAAGTCCCGAGCTAGAGCAGCCACAACCACCATCAGCGATCCCCGATCGTTACAAACTATTACGAGATTATTCAGAAAATACTCATAATGCCGGAAAATGGTTGCGGAAGGTACCTAATTTGCGACCAACTTATATATGATATAGGTGTTAGTAATCAACCTCAGACCAAAAGGCTTGTAGCCGAATGTAAGTCTGGTAAAAAACTTTTTTGGAGTAACCCACAATGAGTATCGTCACCAAAGCGATCGTCAATGCAGACGCTGAAGCTCGCTACCTGAGTCCAGGCGAATTAGATCGGATCAAAAACTTCGTTGCTTCTGGCGAACGTCGTCTCCGCATCGCTCAAACCCTGACTGACTCTCGCGAGCGTTTAGTCAAAGGTGCAGGCGACAAACTGTTCCAACAACGTCCTGATGTTGTTTCTCCCGGTGGTAATGCTTACGGCGAAGAAATGACTGCAACTTGCTTGCGTGACTTGGACTATTACCTCCGGTTGATCACTTACGGCGTAGTTGCTGGTGATGTGACTCCGATCGAAGAAATCGGTGTAGTTGGCGTACGTGAGATGTATAGATCTTTAGGTACCCCCATCGATGCAGTCGCTGGTGGTGTTCGTGCCATGAAAGATGCCGCGGCATCTATGATGTCTGGTGAAGACGCAGCAGAAGCTGGTGCTTACTTTGACTACTTAATCGGTGCAATGAGCTAGTTGATTCAACCCGAATCAGCTACGAATTTTGAAATCAGCAACTAAAGACTAGCTAAGGAATTTAGGATCGTGCAAGACGCAATTACTTCTGTTATCAATTCTTCTGACGTTCAAGGTAAATACCTTGACTCCACTGCACTAGATAAGCTCAAAGCTTATTTTGGTACTGGCGAACTCCGCGTTCGTGCGGCTGGTACGATCAGTGCCAACGCTGCAACCATCGTTAAAGAAGCTGTAGCCAAATCCCTGTTGTACTCAGACATCACCCGTCCAGGTGGTAACATGTACACCACTCGTCGTTATGCTGCTTGCATTCGCGACTTGGACTACTACCTCCGTTATGCTACCTATGCAATGCTAGCTGGCGATCCTTCCATCTTGGATGAGCGCGTCCTCAACGGTTTGAAAGAAACTTATAACTCCTTGGGAGTTCCTGTAGCTGCAACCGTACAAGCAATCCAAGCCATCAAAGAAGTCACCGCTAGTTTAGTCGGTGCTGATGCTGGTAAAGAAATGGGTGTTTACTTAGACTATATCTGTTCTGGCTTGAGCTAGTCGATCGGTTAAACAACCTGTCGAGAATATAGAGATCGAGTCTGGGAAGTCAGATGTGAATGTTAGAGCTTCAACAGCTTATCTAGCTTAAATAGGATGAGTTTTGACGATCTAAGATTAACCTTTGACTCCCAGATTTTGATGTATTTAGAAGCACAATCGATCGGAACTCGTTCCCGCGTTGGCGATAGCCTGCGGTAGGCACGCCTCTCTGACAAGAGAATCGGACTAACCAACGGTAACTAGATAATTCCTGTCCGAAAAGTGCGAAAATTAGTATAGATTATCTAAAATATAAGAATAGGAGCACCATTAATATGCGGATGTTCAAAGTCACCGCTTGCGTTCCCAGCCAATCCCGGATCAGAACCCAGCGCGAACTCCAAAATACTTATTTCACTAAATTAGTTCCTTACGATAACTGGTTTCGCGAACAACAGCGGATCATGAAAATGGGTGGCAAAATTATTAAAGTTGAATTAGCAACTGGTAAGCAAGGTGCTAGTACTGGACTACTATAAAGTTCGGTAGAGCAGCTCAACTAGTTTACACAAATAATGGTAGGGACAATTCATGAATTGCCCTACCATTATTTGTGGGTGACTAATAGATGCCTAACGATGAAACTATTTGAGCGATCGAATTATTCTGCTCGTCATCATAACCCCAGCGAGTCAAAAATTCACGGTACGAGCCACTTCCATTATGAATAGTATCTACTAATTCCCGACACATATCCTGAATTTGGGGCAGTTTTAATTGCTGGATAATTTCGGTTGTTCGTGCTGCTACAGTGGCTGAAGAGGCAACCATTTCGAGATCGTTCCGCCGCTGGTGATAAAGTTGTTGAGCCGTAGACATCGCAATATTTTTGACTAGTAAGTCGGCGGCGATCTCTGGATGTGCGTGTAGAGCCGCGATAATTTCTGGTTGAGGCTCGTCACAAATCGGATCTTGCGCTGTCAGGTAAGTCACAAAAAATCCTCTAGCACCGTTAGATGTCTGCACCAACTCAGAGACAACTTTCTGAATTTGGCTGGATGTTAACTCCTTCTTTTTAAGCTGGTTCAAGAATGCCTGAGTAAGAGCGATAGCTTCGTCGAATTTGATATTAGCGGGGATGGGTAAAGTAGATGAAGACATAGGTAAAGTTGACAGTTGACAGTTGACAGTTGACAGTTGACAGTTAAGTAATGGGGGATTAAATAAAACCCTCATTCCCTAGTATTATTACCCAAAATATTTATGACTTTAGATAAAAGCCCCGATCCTCAACGCAAAAAATTCGGGAGTTGGATTTTAGCTGGGACTGTTTCCTTGGGGGCGTTATTATGTCTTGTGGGTATTTCCATCTTCCTGACTTCTTGTAGCCCAGCTATTCCTGGTGAAGTTAGCAGTCGCATTTTTAATAAACTATCGATCGAGTATATCGGCGCATATCAAGTTCCCAACGATCTGATGGTTAAAAATACGCGTGTTGGTGGCTTATCGGGACTTGCATACGATCGACAGCGCGACAGGTTTTATGCTATTTCTGACGATCGCGGCGAGCAGGCACCAGCTAGATTTTACACGCTCAAACTAGATTTAGACAAGACCAATTCTCAACAGGTAAAATTTAAGCAAGTCGATATCACTGATGTGACGCTACTCAAAAATAGTAGTGGTGAAACCTATCCGCGTGGGGAAACTGATACTGAAGCCATCGCCTTAACGCCTCAAGCCTCGGTATTCATTTCTAGTGAGGGAGATCGCAACAAAAATATTCCCCCGTTTATCAATGAATTCGATCTCAAGAGTGGCAAAGTCAAACAAGCTTTACCCATCCCGCAACGTTATCTCCCCGATCTTGAGGGCAAGCGTGGGGTTCAAAATAATCTGGCTTTTGAAGGGATTACCCTTAGCCCTACAGGTACTCTCCCCGCTAGTGGTGAAGCCCTGAGACTATTTGCCGCTACAGAATCAGCTTTAATCCAGGATAAAGAAGTAGCAAAAGTTGGTAATAATGGTAAGATTCCTGGTGCTAAAAACCGCTGGTTGCACTATCTAATCAGCGATAAAGCTGAAATCATCAGCGAACACCTTTACCAATTAGATTCTCCCCCATTGGGCGCGATCGAGCATGGTTTGCCGGAGATTCAATCGATCGATACTAGCGGTCATTTTCTGACGCTCGAACGTTCCTTCGGCTTATTCGGCTTCCGTGCCAAGCTATTTCAAACCAGCATGGCGGGTGCTACCGATACTAGCAAAATTGCTAGCTTCAAAGGCAACACCACAATTCAACCAATTCAAAAACAACTAGCTTTCGATCTCCAGCAACTGAATATCTACATCGATAATCTCGAAGGAATGGCATTTGGTTCGCGTTTACCTGATGGTAGCCAAACTTTACTTTTAGTCAGCGACAATAACTTCAGTAGCCGTCAAATCACCCAGTTTCTCCTGTTCAAATTTAAACAGGGATAATTAATCGCTATCTATCGCCCCCGTTTTAGTCAGGGAGCGATATCGCTATTAGTCCTCTTGAATCAAGTGAATGTGCTTGTACCCAAGTTTGATCGTAAAGATGTCACCTTCTTTTAAACCCATGCCTTTGGTATAAGCAGAGCCAATTAATAACTGACCATTTTTGTGTACTGTCGCTTTATAAGTGGCAACTTTGCCGCGACTGTCTCTACTAGATTCGTCTAATTTAACACCTTTGGCAGCGAGTACGGCATCATAGAAGCCAGATAGATCGGTGCGAACTCCACCAGATGAGGAAGTTTTCACATAGCCACATTGCTTGGCAGTTTCGCGCTTGGCAAGATGAGAAAATTCCTTAACTTTTTGGAGTAGAGCCTTGCCAGTGAGCGGGTTTCCAGCAGGTACGGCTTCAGTTGACGATGCGTCGGTATCCGCTGACTCGGTATCCGCTGACTCGGTGGTATTGGTTGCAGCTACTTTGGCTGATTTGTCTGCATTGGCAACTGGTTTAGCTGTCTTGGATGCAGCACTTTTTGGGGCTTTGGGTGCAGATTCTACTTTAGTTTTAGCCACGATCGAATTAGTTAGATGATAATTTCATTATGCACTTAATAATTGCCGAAATTACTATTTACGCTAAAAATATTTTACCAATCTGGTATTTTAGGTATGTGAAAAAAGTAACATTCCTCATCTTTTGTCGTTGGGCTTTGGTGCAATCGAGCCAATTGGCAAGTTTAGCTCCAAACTATTTGCTAATTTATCGGCAATTCCCTCGATCCAAGCTTCATCTTGTTTGGTATAGCTGCGGGGAGTATTTGCACCCAAGATCATCACTCCCTGACTCCCTAATGGCTGACAAATTATCCCTTGAGTGTTGGCGGGTAAGTAATCAAATTCAATTCTGCCAGGATATACTTTGGTGTCTACTAGATAAATTGCTTTTTGTTTGGTTAAAACTCGATCGAGAATTACCCCAGGTGTAACTTCGGCTTTTGGTGCCAAAATGCCGCGTCTGAGTAATACTTGCCCCTGATAATAGACGACGATCGATCGAGTGACGGTATTCGTTAGGAGTAGATGTGATGCCCAGGCTAACTCAGTTTTGAGCGGATCTGGTAGCGTTGGTGACAGTTCAAATCCTGCTGTCCCTTCTAAAATAATACTATCGGGTTTTCTAGGCTGAACTTGTTGCCATAGTAATCCAGTCAAGATTAATACCGCTGTCAAAATTACGCCCACAGCATCAGATCGAGCCTGTGAGTCGGTTAGTTCTGGGGTCAGTACCCGATTTAACATTAGCAATGTTCCGGCGATGCTCCCGGCGACGATCGGGAGGAGTCGCACGATCCGACCATTATCTTCTTTCATATTTATCGATGCTCGACTGGGCACCCTCAATCCGCGATCCGATGAGTTCAAATAGACTAAAATATTAGGGTGGAGACACAAAAACTAGAGAGTGGGTATTCCCACTCCCTGTTAAGGCGATCGTCTCTAGCCCCTAGATTTCATCAGGTTCGATAATCCGTTGAAACAAATAACCCGTACCTCTAGCCGTGAGAATCAGTTCTGGGTTGCTGGGATCTTCTTCTAATTTGGCGCGGAGTCGGGAAATGTGGACATCTACCACTCTAGTATCGACGTGACGTTCGGGAGTATAACCCCAAACCTCTTGGAGGATTTCCGATCGCGAGAATGGCTCACCAGATCGACTCACCAATAATTCGAGGAGACTAAACTCCATCCCCGTCAGGCGAATTCGTTCGTCAGACTTATAAACTTGACGTTTATTGGTATCGATCTTAATTGTGGCGATCTGAATCACGCCAGAACTAGGAATCCCATTCAATCCATTTTTATCCACCCGCCGCAACACCGAGCGAATCCGCGCTTCCAATTCTTTGGGAGAAAAGGGTTTGACTACATAGTCATCCGCACCCAATTCTAGTCCGGTAATGCGATCGGCAACATCACCCAAAGCCGTCAGCATGATAATCGGTACATCCGACTCTTTGCGTAGCTCCTGACATACCCCATACCCATCTAGCTTGGGCATCATCACATCAAGCACGACGAGATCGGGACAGGTTTCGCGAAAAGTTTCTAGAGCTTCTTCCCCATCAGCGGCTGTAACTACGTCGTAGCCAATCATGGAGAGGCGAGTTTCTAAAATGCGACGGATGCTAGCCTCATCATCAACGACCAGAATAGTTTCCTTATGATTTTCCAAGCTTATCAAAGCTCCTATCGTATAGTGGTAATTTTTTTAACGTTAATTTTTAACATCCTATGATTAAGATTATCATTGATTCCAACTAAATTGGGGCGGTCAAACCCCCTCAGAAATCGGAACCCACGTCGATCGCCGCTTCAATATTCTTAACATTTTTTAACACAACTTAGCCGATCCCGATCTACCCTCTACCCTTTAACTCCTCAAGAATGGCAAAACAGCCGCGCACATCGTATGTCTGTAATGAATGCGGATCGACATCCCCACAATGGTATGGCAAATGCCCAATCTGTAACACCTATGGCTCACTAATCGAACAAGCACCGCCATCTGCGGCTAGGGGACTGGGTGCCAAAAATACTAATGGTCGATCGAACGAACAACCCCATCCACTGGCTGCACTAACTTTCCCGCAGATTATCGATGGTGAAGAGGAACGTTGGGCATCAGGTTTTGGGGAACTCGATCGAGTCTTGGGCGGTGGGATCGTCCCGGGTTCGCTAGTATTGATCGGTGGCGATCCAGGGATTGGTAAATCTACGCTACTACTACAAACTGCCAATCTGATGTCCAAGCATTATCGAGTGCTGTATGTGTGTGGGGAGGAATCTGCCAAGCAGGTGAAACTCCGCGCCTCAAGATTGGGAGTCGAGGGCACAAAAGGAGAACTGACGAGTGAAGAAGCCGCAGAAATGGGGACACCAGAGACATCGGTGAACTTAACCGTGGCGGATGGGGCAAATTTGTATATCCAAGCCGAGACAGATCTAGAAGAAATTCTCAGAGAGTTGGAATCGCTCAAACCGCATGTAGCAGTAATTGATAGTATCCAAACAGTCTACTTCCCCGCGCTGACATCAGCAGCGGGTTCGGTGGCACAGGTACGGGAGTGTACGGCGGCTCTGATGAAGGTTGCCAAGCGGGAGGACATCACCCTGCTGATCGTCGGTCATGTGACCAAAGAGGGGGCGATCGCGGGGCCGAAAGTATTAGAGCATTTGGTGGATACCGTGCTGTATTTTGAAGGCGATCGGTTTGCGTCTCATCGGCTGCTCAGATCGACTAAGAATCGCTTTGGAGCCACGCATGAGGTGGGAGTGTTCGAGATGGTCGATCGCGGGTTACGAGAGGTTGACAACCCGTCTGAGCTGTTCCTAGGCGATCGCCAGGGGATGGCTCCAGGTACCTCGATTGTCGTCGCCTGTGAGGGGACTCGACCGATCGTGGTGGAGTTACAAGCGTTGGTGAGTCCGACGAGTTACCCATCGCCCAGGCGTGCGGGTACTGGTATCGATTACAACCGTTTGACGCAAATTCTGGCAGTATTAGAAAAACGCGTCGGGATTCCACTTTCTAAGTTGGATGCTTATGTAGCCTCTGCGGGGGGCTTGAGCGTGGAGGAACCAGCCGTGGATCTGGGGATGGCGATCGCAATCGTCGCCAGTTTCCGCGATCGGGTAGTGGCTCCATTCACTATATTAATCGGCGAAATCGGCTTGGGCGGACAAGTTCGCCAGGTATCTCAATTAGAACTCCGCCTGAAAGAGGCGGCTAAGTTGGGGTTCAAACGCGCGATCGTACCTAAAGGACATCAAACTTTTCCCGATTTGGGGATGGAAATTATTCCGGTGGGGCGGGTGATTGACGCGATCGTCGCCGCCCTACCAGCCGAGACTGAAAGTGAAGATATCGATGAAGATTGATGTTTTGTAACGTAAAGAACAGCAAACCCTAGACCATCTTAGTGTTAAATTAACTGGTAATTCAGGGATATTCATGATGAAAAAAAATCAATTTTGGCAGTATTTAGTAGGTGCGATCGCGATTACTCTACTAATTCCGAATATTGCTAGTGCCCATACAGGTGTCGGTGATACCAGCGGGTTTTGGCATGGATTAGCACACCCGATCGGTGGTTTGGATCATATTTTAGCGATGGTAGCTATAGGTTTATGGGCAGCTCAGATTGGCGGAAAGGCTCTGTGGATGGTGCCTAGTGCCTTTATGCTGGCAATGGCTGGCAGTAGTGTGCTGGGGCATTTTGGGGTATCTTTACCAGGTGTCGAACAGGGAATTTTAGCTTCCGATTTTATTCTCGGTTTGTTGCTATTATTTGCTGCTAGATTACCGCTAGCTCTGAGTGCTGGGATTGTTGGTATCCTGGCTATTTTTCATGGTTACGCTCACGGAGCCGAAATGCCTGAAACAGCTTCAGGATTAGCTTATGGGTTTGGTTTTATCCTTTCAACTGCCACATTGCATCTAGCTGGAATTGGGATGGGATTGGCAATAGATCGTTATCAACCAAAATTTCAAGCACAGTTATTTCGACTCGGTGGTGGTGCCGTCGTAATTGGGGCAGTTTATGTCTTAGTAAATCATTAGTGACTAGGTATGTGGTATGGCATGAGAGGATGTCAAAAGCTTTAGTTGTGCCGCGCCTGTTGTCAATCCGGCGATTCGATTCAGATCCAAGATCTGAATCGAATTGGGGTTGACGAGGAGATCGTGCCGAGTAGACAATATGCCAATGGATAGATAGGCTCGATGTTAAATTATTGTTAGTTGAGGAATACTCATAACAAAGAATCAATGCGATCGAGATTGCACTATCGAACTGATGAGACTTGCACCCCGATCGTCTTCTTGCTGTCGATCGATCCAAGTAGATCTGAGGATCGGCAGCCGTCCCCTATCCCCTAACTTAATATGTTTCCGATCGACGACAATAATCCCACCCGAATTACCCCAGTTGTTACTTATGGGTTAATTGCCGCCAACGTTCTGGTATTTATCTATGAATTGTCCTTCCCCGAACGCCAGTTGACCAATTTCTTCTATCAATGGGCAGTCGTACCCGCTCAACTTACAGGTACATTCGCTGGAACTCCAGTGCCGATTTTGTCGGGAGAACCACCTGAAATTTTGACTCTGATTACAGCTCAATTTCTCCACGGTGGATTTGCACATATCGCCGGAAATATGTTATTTTTATGGATTTTTGGTAATAATGTCGAAGACCAGTTAGGACATTTTAAATTCTTATTCTTTTATCTAACTTGTGGTGTTCTTGCTAGTTTAGCTCAATGGTATTTTAGTCAAGGTTCGCAGGTGCCATCGCTGGGTGCAAGTGGTGCGATCGCAGGTGTGATGGGAGCTTATATTATTCGGTTTCCCAATGCCAGTGTTAGGACTGTTATTCCGATCGGCATTTTTCCATTTTTTACTAATATTCCGGCTTATTTTTATTTAGGAATTTGGTTTTTTCAACAAGCTTTATATAGTTTTGCGACGCTTGCACCGCGTACTAATGTGGGGATGGAAAACGGTGGTGTTGCTTATTGGGCACATGCTGGCGGGTTTGTATTTGGTGCGATCCTCGGTCCAATTTTAGGATTATTTTCCCAGAAGTCAGAGGCATGATATTGTCATTAAATATAAGGTGGGCAGTGTCCACCTGATATTTATAGTAAATATACTCCCTTCCTACCCGATCGACCAGAAATAAGTATTACAACACTAAGACCAATGTACCGATGATAATCAGAAAACCACCAAAGATGACTTTGAGTGTGAGTGGTTCGTGGAGAAAAATTGCTGAAAAGAGAATAACCATTACCACACTAGATTTATCAATTGGTGCTACTTGTGCAGCTTTACCCATTTGTAATGCCTTGAAGTAAAAAAGCCAAGAGAAACCAGTAGCAACACCAGAAATAACTAAGAATATTAGTGTGCGAGCGGGTACTGTGCTTAGTTGGCTAATATTGCCCTGTGCTAATACTATTCCCCAAGCAATCAAAACAACTACAATTGTTCGCACGGCAGTAGCTAAATTAGCATCGATATTTTCGACTCCAATCTTGGCAAAGATCGTAGTTAGAGCCGCAAAAAAAGCTGATAGCAGAGCATAAATCCACCATAGATTGGAGCTATTTTCCATGTATTTAGTTGCTAAAATAGCGTTGTGAAGCCTTTGTTCAGTCAATAACAATCAACTTGTTCGGTCAATGTGAGATAATATGGCAGTCTTGCGATCTTGGCACAGCGTATGAATATCGCCAACAATCGATTGCGCGGATGCTCATGCTACGCGATCGCATCCGCTCTTTACCAAAAATATCTAAAGTTAGATAGTGAATCCATTCACGAGCAAATACCCACTATTAGTTTAACCATATGTCATTATCTGGCTCCACGGGGTTATGATCCTCGCCCTCGGACTGAAAAATTTACCCATCCGGCGATCGGGATCGTCGGACATCTCAATCGCGGTACAGTGGAGGCTCTAGACTATCCACGCAGTATCGCCGATGAGATTATTGCGTACATGTAGATATCGGTAGTACCGATCGCGAGAAACTCCGCAAACGCTGGGAAGAGTTAGAATCAGATATTCAGCTCGAAATTATCGACTCACCATTTCGTTCTTTAGCGATCGACACCCATGTTTTTAGATAAAATATATGTCAAACCTAGATTTTCCTAGTACCTATAAACAGCCAGAAACGTCACGGTTGGACTATTTTTACGATCGACCAGGAACGATCCCAGGACAGTTACATTTGAGTCCAGATGCACAACCAGCAGAGTTAGTTTTGATCGATTACGATCGCGATCGAGCGACACGAGTTTCGATCGCCGATCCAAAGATTATTAAACAGCATTTAACTACACATACTGTATCTTGGGTAGATGTTTTAGGATTGGGAAATATGGAAACATGGGATGCTTTGAGTCCCATTTTCGGTCTACATCAGATGTTAGTAGAAGATGTGGTAAATGTGCCACAACGTCCGAAGATCGAACACTACCAAGATCAGTTACTAATTATTGCGATTATGGTAGTACTAAATTCAGAGCGAACTGGATTTACTAAAGAGCAAGTTAGTTTAGTTTTAGGTAAAAACTACTTACTGACAATTCAAGAAGAACCCGAAGAAGACTGCTTTCATGGTGTGCGCCAACGAATTGATGCCGATCGCGGAATTATTCGGACGCAAGGTGCCGATTATTTAGCTTACTGTTTACTGGATGCGATCGTGGATGGTTTTTTTCCAGTCTTAGAATACTATGGAGAATTAATTGAAGATTTGGAAGATGAAGTCATTACGCGTCCCGATCGATCGACACTGGAAAAAATCTATAAGGTTCGGCGTGAACTACTGACGATTAGACGGGCAATTTGGCCCCAGCGAGACGCGATTAATTCTTTGATTCGGGATGGTAGCGATCTGGTTAGTAGAGAGGTTCAGGTCTATTTGCGCGACTGCTACGACCATACAGTTCAGGTGATGGATATGGTGGAAACCTATCGAGAACTAGCAACGGGGCTGATGGATGTCTATCTCTCCGCAGTGGGTAATAAAATGAATGAGATTATGAAATTACTCACCGTTGTTTCAGCGATCTTTATTCCACTGACATTTATTGCGGGGTTGTATGGGATGAATTTCGATCGCGCCAAATCTCCCCTAAATATGCCCGAATTAGGATGGTATTGGGGTTATCCGTTTTGTCTGGCTTTGATGATAACAACCGCAGGTAGTCTAGTTTTCTTTTTCTGGAAGCGCGGTTGGTTCCGATCTGTAATGTAACCTATCGGGCGTAGTTAAGGGATGGGGGAGTGCATTTATACGGGGAGGGTGACGTGAGGGAAAGGGACAAAAGTAAAAAAGACAGCGATAATATCCCTGTCCCCTTCAAAAAAATAGTGACATGATTGTAACGTCAATTGAACAG